>JBEAXD010000183.1:0-4647 GCA_041159995.1 Actinomycetota bacterium
CGTCGAAGTCGAGGACGTGCACCTCGAGGAGGGAGAAGCCCTGATCGGCGTAGAAGGTCGGTCGCCGGCCGGCGGCGATGAGCCTCGGCCGGGCCACACCGTCGCGCCCCGTGAGGGTTCCGGCGTAGATGCCGTCCGCCGGGAGCAGGATCTCGTCGTCGACCAGCACGTTCGCGGTCGGGAACCCGAGCTCGCGACCGCGCCGGTCCCCGTGCCCGACCACGCCGCGCACCTCGTGCGGGCGGCCGAGCATCGCCGACGCCGACGCCACGTCACCGGCGGCGAGCAGGCGGCGGATCCGGGTCGACGAGTACGCCTCGTGGGTCTCGTCCTCGGGCGGGGCGACGAGGCCGAGCCCGAGCACCTCGAAGCCGAGGTCCGCGCCGACCGCGTCGAGCATCGCGACGTCACCGCCCCGACCCCGACCGAAGTGGAAGTCGGCACCGACGACCACCATGCGGGCGCCGAGCCGACCGACGAGCACCTCCCGTACGAACTCCTCGGCACTCTCACCGGCACGCGCCGCGTCGAAGTGCAGCACGGCGATGAGGTCGACGAGGTCGGTGGCGGCGAGCAGTTCGACCTTGTGCTCGGTACCGGTGAGCAGGAGTGGGGCCGACTCGGGCCGCACGACCCGGGCCGGATGCCGATCGAAGGTCACGCACACCGCGTCGAGGTCCCGGGCGTCGGCCAGTTCCCGCACGAGTTGGAGCACGCGACGATGCCCCTGGTGCACCCCGTCGAACGCGCCGATCGTGACGACGCTCCCCTGCGACCAGGCGCCCGGGGTCTCCTGCTCGCGGACGATGCGGGTCATCCCGCGACCTCGCTCGCCGCATGGGGGTCGGTCCGATCCGCCACGACGACCGCGGGCTTGAGCCCGGCGCCCCGACGTTCGTAGACCGCGAGCAGATCCCCGTCGGCGAGCAGGGCGAACGGGCCGCTCGCCGATCCGACCCCGAGGGCCACCGGCGGGAACACCGCACCGTGCCGGACACCGTTCGCGGTCGCGGCGTCCACGACGATCGACTCGAGATCACGGACCATCTCCGCGAGTCCGACCGTGCAGGCGACCGGGTCGGCCACGACCGCATCGAGCGGGTGTGCCTCGGCCAACGTGAACGAACCGACACGGGTGCGACGCAGCGCCGCGAGGTGCGCGCAGCCGCCGAGCGCGGCACCGAGGTCCGCGGCGAGGGTCCGGATGTAGGTCCCGCTCGAACAGGCCACCGCGATCGCCGCGGTCGGGAACGGACCGGGCTCGAAGCCCGTGACCTCGAGCGACCCGATGTGCACCGGACGCGGCGCCCGTTCGACCTCGACCCCCTCGCGCGCGAGTTCGTGCAGCCGGCGGCCACCGACCTTGAGCGCCGAGACCATCGGGGGCACCTGCAGGATGTCGCCGACGAACCGGTGGGCGGCCGCCTCGACCTCGTCCCGCGTCACCGGCATCGGCGACCGCTCGAGGACCGTCCCGGCCGCGTCGAGGGTGTCGGTCGCGACGCCGAACGCGACCACGCCGTCGTAGGCCTTCCCCGCCTCCTGGAGGAACCGCAGCAGACGGGTCGCCCGACCGAGGCCGACGAGGAGCACGCCCGTCGCGTCGGGATCGAGGGTGCCCGCATGGCCGATGCGCCGCTGGCCGTAGACGCCGCGCAGCTTCGCGACGACGTCGTGGGAGGTCCAGCCCGCGGGCTTGTCCACCACGACCAGACCGTCCACCATCTCCGTGTCCGCTCGTCGGGCCATCGCGTCGAGAGGCTAGGCGCGCCTCAGAGTGCGGCCCGGATGCGCGCGAGCGTCCCGGCGACGTCGTCCCGGCTCGTGAAGCCGGCGGCGAACCGGTGCCCGCCGCCCCCGTTCGCGGTCGCGATCGCACACACATCGACCTCGCCGACGGATCGGAGGCTCACCTTCACCGTCCCGTCGTCGTCCTCCTTGAGGACGCAGGCCACGCCGGCCTCACGGGTCCGGCGCACGATGTCGATGAGCCCCTCGGCCTCGTCCATCGTGCAGCCGTGGCGGGCGAGCATGTCCTGGGACACCACGGTCCACACCAGCCCGTGGTCGCGCTCGAGCACCATCCGTTCGACCGCCTCGCCCATGAGCTTGAGGTACGAGAACCGGTGCTCCTCGAACAGGCTCCGGCTCAGGGCCGGGATCCCGAGGTCGAAGGCGGCCAGTTCACCGGCGAGCCCGAAGACCTCGGGCGTGGTCGACTCGTACTGGAACCGCCCGGTGTCGCAGATGAGCGCCGCGTAGAGATCGGTCGCCACACCCTGATCCAGCGGGAGATCGAGCGCGTCGAGCAGGCGCCGCACGACCACCCCGCTGGCGGCGGCACTCGGGTCGATGACGTTGATCGTGCCGAAGCGGGTGTTCGATACGTGGTGGTCGATGACGATGAGTTCGGTGGACGCTCGCGCCGATGCCGCGAGGCCGCCGAGCCGATCGATCGAACCCGCGTCGAACGTGACCATGACCGCCGGCTCGCTCGGGAAGGCGGCGGGGTCGGTGAGCGTGTCGAGACCGACGAGGCCCCGGTAGTGATCGGCGATCACGAAGGGCTCCGGGAACGAGGCGACCGAGCGCCGACCGGCGGCCCGCAGCGCGAGGTGGAACGCCAGCATGGAACCGAGCGCGTCGCCGTCGGGGGTGACGTGGCACGCCAGGGCGACCTCCGGCGCCGCGTCGATCGCCGCCGCGGCGCGGGCCAGAGCCTCGTCGAGCCCCTCGGTCATGGGTTCGGGGTGGCCCCCGCCTCGGTGCCCGGTGCGGTCGAGGGTTCGGCGGACGCCGCCTCGTGCTCGTGGATCTCCCGCAGGATCGCTTCGATCCGCAGGCCCTGCTCGAGGCCCGGATCCTCCTGGAAGTGGAGGTCCGGGAGGTACTTCATCCGCACCTGCCGGCCCAGCGCGGCGCGCAGGTGCGACTTCGCCGCGGCGAGCCCGGCCGCGGTCTCGACGTGCTGCTCCGGCGTCCCCATCACCGTGTAGAAGACGTCGGCGTGGCGGAGGTCCGCCGACACCGCGACCCCGGTGATCGTCACGAACCCGAGGCGCGGGTCGGAGAGCCGCTCCACCTCGTCGGCGAGCACCTGCTGGACGACCTCGTTGACGCGGGCCGACCGCGGGTACTGCCGCGGTGCGTTGCGACCAGTCACGGCCCGATCACCTCCCGATCGACGCGCGTCACGAGGACGTGCGGGCGATCTCCTTGAGCTCGAAGGTCTCGATGACGTCGCCCGGCTTGAGGTCCTGGAAGTTCTCGAGGCCGATACCGCACTCGAAACCCTCGCGGACGTCACGGGCGTCCTCCTTGAACCGTCGCAGCGAGGCGATGGCACCCTTCCAGATGATCGTGCCCTCGCGGAGGAACCGGACCTGGGATCCCCGGGTGATGACGCCGCTGCGCACGTAGCACCCGGCGATCTTGCCGACGCGCGGGACCGAGAAGATCTCGCGGACCTCGGCCTCGCCGGTGACGACCTCCTCGAACTCGGGCTTGAGCAGACCGAGCAGGGCGTTGTTGACGTCGTCGAGGATCTGGTAGATCACCTCGTAGAGGCGCATCTCGACCCGCTCGGCCTCCGCGAGTTCGCGGGCCTTGCGGTCCGGACGGACGTTGAAGCCGATGACGCTGGCGTTGGCCACCGCCGCGAGGTTGATGTCCGACTCGGTGATGCCGCCGACCGCACGGTGCACGAACGAGAGGCGCACCTCCTCGTGCTCCTGGTCGAGCTTGCGGAGCGCGTCGGTGAGGGCCTCGAGCGAACCCTGGACGTCGGCCTTGAGGACGAGGTTGAGCGTGGCGACCTCGCCGCGCTGCACCATCGCGAAGATGTCCTCGAGGCGGGCACCGCCGGCGAGGACGGTCGGGTGGACCATGTTCGCCGCACGACGACGCCGGGCCCGGGCCTCCGCGACGGTACGGGCCACCTTGTCGTTGGGGGCCACCCGGAGCTCGTCGCCGGCGAGCGGGACGTCGTCGAGGCCGAGCACCTCCACCGGGGTCGAGGGACCGGCCTCGGAGACGTTGCGACCCTGGTCGTCGAACATCGCGCGGACCTTGCCCCAGCCGCCGCCCGCGACGATCGGGTCGCCGACGCGCAGCGTGCCCCGCTCGATGAGGGCGGTGACGACCGGACCGCGGCCCGGGTCGAGGTTCGACTCGAGCACGAAGGCCCGGGCCGGCACCTCGGGGTTCGCGCCGAGCGGCGGGTCGTAGAGGTCCGAGACGAGCACGATCGACTCGAGCAGTTCGTCGACGCCCTGCCCGGTGGGTGCTGCGACCTCGTTGATGATGGTGTCGCCGCCCCACTCCTCGGGGACGAGCTCCTGCTCGACGAGTTGCTGCCGCACCCGGGTGGTGTCGGCGTCCTCGCGGTCGACCTTGGTGATCGCGACGACGATCGGCACCTCGGCCGCCTTGGCGTGGTTGATCGCCTCGATGGTCTGGGGCATGACGCCGTCGTCCGCGGCGACGACGAGCACCGCGACGTCGGTGGCCTGCGCGCCGCGCTTGCGCATGGCGGTGAAGGCCTCGTGGCCCGGGGTGTCGATGAAGGTGATCGGACGGTCACCGTGCATCGCCTGGTAGGCGCCGATGTGCTGGGTGATGCCACCGGCCTCACCAGCAACGACGTTG
>JBEAXD010000248.1:0-8014 GCA_041159995.1 Actinomycetota bacterium
CGACGGTGATAACGCCGTCCTTGCCGACCTTCTCGAGCGCCTCGGCGATCATCGAGCCGATCTCCTTGTCGGCGGCCGAGATGGCGGCGACGTTGGCGATCTGGGCCGGGTCGGTCTTGACGCTCTTCGACGAGGCCTTGATCGAATCGACGGCGGCGACGACGGCGGCCTGGATGCCCTTCTTCAGGGTCATCGGGTTCGCGCCGGCCGCGACGTTGCGCAGGCCCTCGCGCACCATGGCCCACGCGAGCACGGTGGCGGTGGTGGTGCCGTCACCCGCGACGTCGTCGGTCTTCTTGGCGACCTCCTTGACGAGCTCCGCGCCGATCTTCTCGAACGGGTCCTCGAGGTCGATCTCCTTGGCGATGGAGACGCCGTCGTTCGTGATCGTGGGGGCGCCCCACTTCTTCTCGAGGACGACGTTGCGGCCCTTCGGGCCGAGGGTGACGCGGACGGCGTCGGCGAGCTTGTTCATGCCCGCCTCGAGGGCGCGTCGTGCGGCCTCGTCGTATGCGATCTGCTTGGCCATGGCTGTACTCCCTGGGGGGTGGTTTCAGGGTCGATGAGGGTTAGCACTCGGGGGTCCCGAGTGCCAGACAGTCTGGCAGTCGCCCCCCGCGAGTGCAAATCAGCGGCCGGGGAGCGGCCGCCGCCGGGACCGGGGCACCCGGGGGTCCATCGGGCCGTCGAGCGATGGCGGGGCCGGGCGTCCGGGCCCGCCATCGGTATGGTGCCGGGCGGTATGGCGGAACTGCACGACACGACCGAGGAGTACCTCGAGACGATCCTCGAGCTCGAGGAGGAGGGCGTGCTGCCCATCCGGGCCCGACTCGTGGAGCGCCTCGGGGTGTCGGCTCCGAGCGTGTCGGAGACGGTGAACCGCCTCGTCGACGCCGGCTACACGGAACTGCTCGACGACCGGTCGCTGCGCCTCACGCCGAAGGGCCGGGAGCTCGCCACCACGGTCGTGCGCCGGCACCGCCTCGCCGAGCGGTTGCTCGTCGACGTCATCGGACTCGAGTGGGAGAAGGTGCACAAGGAGGCCGCGCGCTGGGAGCACGCGATCTCCGCCGACGTCGAGGAGAAGCTCATCATCCTCCTCGGTGATCCGGCGACCTGCCCCCACGGGAACCCGATCCCGGGCAGCGGCCGGATCGCCCCGCAGGGCGAGACGACGCCGCTGTCCCAGGCATCGGCCGGACCCATCGACGTCGTGAGGATCGGCGAACGCATCGAGGTCGACGACGACGCGCTCCTCCTGCTCGCCGACGCCGCACTGGTCCCGGGCAACCGGGCCGAGGTCATCGCCTCGACGCCCGAGTCCGTGCGGGTGCGCACCGACGCCGGGGAGTACGAGGTGCCGACGGCGATCGCCGCCCTCACCTACGTGCGCGCCGGGTGACGATCAGGCGGTGACCGGAACGCCCGTCGCCTTCGGCGCCGGTGCCGGCTTGCGGATGCCCCGCAGGAACAACCAGGTCACCGGGATCACGTAGGCGAACCAGGCCGCCACCTCGAGCACGAGCATCTCGGCCCGGAATCCGAAGATCCCCTTGAGCAGCGCGCCGTACCAGGAGTCCTCGCCGTACCACGACGAGATGTCGAAGGCGACGGCGGTCTCCGGGATCCAGCCGGCCTCCGCGAGTTCGTGCAGGCCGTAGGTGAGCACACCGGCGGCGATGACGATGAGCAGGACGCCGGTCACGGTGAAGAACTTCGCCAGGTCGAGGTTGACCGAGCCGCGGTAGATCGCCCAGCCGAGCACGACGGCGAGCGTGATGCCGATGAGGCCACCGATGAGCGCGCTCGCGGAGTCACCGTTCGTCTGCACGTTCGACCACAGGAACAGCGCGGTCTCGATGCCCTCGCGCACGACGGCCACGAACGCGGTCACGAGGATGGCGACCGGACCGGCTGCGAGCGCGGTGCGGAGGTGGCCCTCGAGGTCGGACTTGAGGTGCCGGGCGGTGCGCTGGAGCCAGAAGACCATCGTGGTCACGAACGCGACGGTGAGGAGGGAGGTCACGCCGACGAAGGCCTCGAGCGCGGCGTCGGACAGGTTCGCCGCCGTGAACTCGAGCAGGGCCCCGACGCCGAGGCTCACCCCGATGGCCGCGGCCACGCCGATCCAGAGGACCCGGAGGCGATCGGTGCGCTCGGTGCGCACGAGGAACGCGACGAGGATGCCGACGACGAGGGCGGCCTCGAGGCCCTCGCGCAGTCCGATGAGCAGGCTGGAGAACATGGCGTCGACTCCTTGGCGTTACTTAGGTGTACCTAACCTAAGCAACCTCGCCGGCCGGCGTCAAGCCGGATCTGACGACCCGTCAGGTGGCGTGGGTCACACCGAGCCGACCGGGCCAGGTCTCACCCCCCGGCCACCGCCGGCACGATGCTCACGACCTGACGCCCACCCGGGTCGGCTCCGCCGACCGGGCCAGGTCTCACCCCCCGGCCACCGCCGGCACGATGCTCACGACCTGGCCGGGCCCCACGACCGTGTCGACGCCGTCGAGGAAGCGGATGTCCTCCTCGGCCACGAAGATGTTGACGAACCGTCGCAGCGAACCGTCGGGCTCGGCGATGCGCTCGCCGAACCCCGGGTGCGCGGCGTCGAGGGCGGCGAGGAGCTCGCGGACCGTCGAGCCCCCGAGGTCCACCTCGGCGGCCCCGCCGGTGAGCTCGCGCAGCTGGGTGGGGATGCGGACGACGGTCATCGGTTGCTCTCCTGGAGTGCCGGGAAGGCGTCGTGGAACGCCTCGATGGTCGGACGGATGGTGGCGGTCGGGCCGACGACCTCGGCGACCGCGTCGAGCGTCTTGAGTCCGTGACCCGTGATGTACACGACGACGCGCTCGTCGCGGCGGATCACGCCCGAGGCCGCGAGTCGCTGGAGGGTGGCGATGGTCACCCCGCCCGCGGTCTCGGCGAAGATGCCCTCGGTGCGGGCGAGCAAGCGGATGCCCTCGACGATCTCCTCGTCGCTCACGGCCGCCATGCCGCCACCGGTCGAGCGCACCGCATCGATCGCGAAGTAGCCGTCGGCCGGGTTCCCGATCGCGAGCGACTTCGCGATCGTGTCCGGCTTCACCGGCTTGATGACGTCGCGACCCTCGAGGAACGCGCTCGCGACCGGTGAGCACCCGAGCGCCTGGGCGCCGGAGACCCGCACCTCGGGCTCCTCGTCGAGGAGGCCGACCCGATGCAGTTCGTGGAACCCCTTGTGGATCTTGGTCAGTTGGGATCCGCTGGCGATCGGAACCACCACGTGATCGGGGGTCGACCAGCCGAGCTGCTCGGCGGTCTCGAACGCGAGGGTCTTGGACCCCTCGGCGTAGTACGGACGAACGTTCACGTTCACGAACGCCCACGGGTAGGTGCCGGCGAGTTCGGCGCAGAGCCGGTTGACGTCGTCGTAGTTGCCGTCCACCGCGACGAGGTTCCCGCCGTAGACCGCGGTCGTCACGATCTTGCCGGCCTCGAGGTTCGCCGGGACGAACACGTAGGACTCGAGTCCGGCACGGGCCGCGTGGGCGGCCACCGAGTTCGCGAGGTTGCCGGTCGACGCGCAGGCCGCGACCTCGAACCCGAACTCGAGCGCCTTGGCGAGGGCGACGTTGACCACACGATCCTTGAACGAGTTGGTCGGGTTGAGCGTGTCGTTCTTGACCCAGACCTCGCCGAGTCCGAGTTCGGCGGCGAGGCGTTCGGCCCGAACGAGGGGCGTGAAGCCCGCGCCGAGATCGATGTCGGGGTGGTGGTCCGAGGGCAGCAGGTCGGCGTAGCGCCAGATGTTCGCCGGACCCCGGGCGATGCGCTCCCGCGAGGTCGCGGCGCGGATCGCGTCGTAGTCGTACGCGACCTCGAGCGGACCGAAGCACCACGAGCAGGTGTACGCGGGCTCGATCGGATACTCCCGACCACACTCCCGACACTTGAGTGCCGACACGAACGCCACGGATGTCTCTCCTCGTCCTCCGTCGGCCGCCGGACCTCGGCGGCCTGTCTCGACGCGCTCGTGAGCGCCTCGAGCGGAGGGGGGATCCCCGTCGCTCTCGGGCTGCTCATCGTTCGGGCATTGGCACCTGGCGCTCCGGGCAGTCCGATGGACCACTCCGGTGTGCTGGTTGCCGCGGCGTCACAGGGCCCGTCCCTCGGCCGCTCTCGATGAGCGCGTGTGTTGCAGGGGGATTCTGACAGGCCCCGGGTCGCGGCTGCAATCCGCCGCCGCCGGACCCGTAGACTCTCGGCCCTGTGACCGTCCTCCCGCTCCCGCGGCACCACGGCGACTACCCGACCGAGGCCCTCGTCGAGGCCCGGGCGGCCAGCGGCCTCACCGTCTCGGTGTGTCTGCCCGCGCGCAACGAGGCCGCGACGGTCGGACAGATCGTGGCGACGGTCCGGCGGCGCCTCATGGAGCGCCACAGCCTCGTGGACGAGGTGGTCGTCATCGACGACGGTTCCACCGACCTCACCGCCGAGGCCGCCGCGTGGGAGGGGGCCCGGGTCGTCCCCGAGGCGTCGATCCTCCCCGAGACCGGGCCCGGATCGGGCAAGGGCAACGCGATGTGGAAGTCGCTCCACGTGTGCCGTGGGGACATCATCTGCTGGGTCGACGCGGACATCCGGAACTTCGAGGAGCACTTCGTCACCGGACTGATCGGACCGTTGCTCACCCAGCCCGAGACCGGGTTCGTCAAGGGCTTCTACCGTCGACCGCTGCACGGCGAGCCGTCCGGCGGTGGCCGGGTGACCGAACTCGTGGCGCGTCCCCTCATCTCCCTGCTGTTCCCGGCGATCGCCCGCTTCGTGCAACCGCTCGCGGGCGAGTACGCGGGCCGGCGGGAGATCCTCGAGTCCATCCCGTTCGTGGAGGGTTGGGGGGTCGAGTTCGGCATGCTCGTCGACATCCTCGAACGGTACGGCGCCGGCTCCATCGCGCAGGTCGACCTGGGCGTCCGCGAGCACCGCAACCGCCCACTCGACCAACTCGCGCTCCAGGCCACTGCGATCATGGCGACCGCCCTGCGGAGGGCCGGGGTCGACCGTGACACGGTCACCGCACCCGAACTCATCCGCTACACCGAGGGGTACGACCTCGAACGCATCGCGGTCGAGTCGCGGGAGCGCCCGTCCATGGTGGACATCGCCGCCTACCGCGCCGCCCGTGGGCGCGACATCGCCTGACCGATCCGAGATCAGGCTCCCGCCCGGGCGTGACGCCCGGCCTCGGTCGCGGCCTCCTCGACGAGCAGCGCGGTCCGGACGAAGGTCTCCGCCGGCGTCCAGACGCGGTCGGTGAGCGCGAGCACCTCGGTGTCCGGGAACACCGCGCACTCCTCGCGAGCCTCGTCCGTGACCTGTCCGGCGATGACCGCTCGGCGCGGTACCCCCTCCTCCACCGACCACGCGAGCACCCCACCCGCGACCTTGCCGAGGAAGCTCGTCGCGTCGAGGCGACCCTCCCCCGTCACCACGAGGTCGGCCTCCTCGAGCGCACGGTCGAGGCCGGTGACCCGGGCGATGACCTCGAAGCCGGGTTCGAGTCGGGCTCCGAGCGCGGCGAGTCCACCGGCCAGCCCGCCCGCCGCCCCGGCTCCCTCGAGATCGGTGACGTCGACACCCGTGCGGTCGCGCAGGGTCGCGGCGAGACTCGAGAGCCGTCGGGTCAGGAGGTCGACCTGCGCCGGGGTCGCACCCTTCTGCGGGGCGAAGACCCGCGCCGCGTCCACGAACGGGGTCGACACGTCGCAGGCCACCGTGACCTCGAGGCCGCGCAGGCTCCACCCGAGCGCCTCGATCGCACCGAGCCCCCCGTCCGTCGTCGCACTCCCGCCCACGCAGACGACGACCCGGCGCACGCCGCCGGCCCGTGCGGCGGCGATGAGTTCCCCGGTGCCACGGGTGGTCGCGCCCAGCGGATCGCTCCGACCCGTCGCGAGGGCTCGGCCGCTCGCGCGCGCCATCTCGATGACGGCCGTCCCGTCGGGCAGCACGAGCCACTCGGCGTCGACGGGATCCCCGAGCGGACCGGTGACCCTCGTGAACCGTCGGGATCCGCCGCAGGCCTCGTGCACCGTGTCCAGGGAACCCTCGCCGCCGTCGGCCATCGGGATCTCGCGCACGTCCTCGTAACCGGCGCGGCGCAATCCGGACGCGATGGCGGTAGCCGCCTCACCGGCGGACAACGTGGACCGGAACTTGTCCGGACACGCGACGGCACAACCTCGGCGTTCGGTCACGCCGCATAGATTGACCCACACCGCCACCCGACGGCGAGCGCGGCTCCACCGGCACCGTCGTCGTCCCTTCCCGCCGATTCGGAGGCCGAGCGTGCTCGAACGGGTCCCCCTCCTCGACAAGGAACTCGCCGACTACGCCGGCATCATCGGCGACGAGGCGGTCGAGCGCATCCGCGACGCCGCGCGCGTCGTCGAGGGCGCGCGGGTCCTGCACGTGAGTGCCACCCCGTACGGCGGCGGGGTGGCCGAGCTGCTCGCGACCCACGTCCCGCTGCTGCGCAGCGTCGGGGTCGACGCGGACTGGCAGGTCATCCACGGCAGCGACGAGTTCTTCGGCGTCACGAAGAACGTGCACAACGCGCTGCAGGGCGCGGGCGAACCGTTCGACGACCGGTCCCGTCACGTGTACCTCGAGAAGGTGCTCGAGAACACGCTGCTCCTCGAGGGCGACTACGACTTCGTCGTCATCCACGACCCCCAACCCGCAGCGATGCGGACCTTCCGGGACCAGGCGCCCTCGCCGAACGCCGGGGCGAAGTGGATCTGGCGCTGCCACATCGATCTCACCGACGCCCGGTCGGACGTCTGGGACTTCTTCCTGCCCCACGTCGCCCAGTACGACGCGTCGGTGTGGACGATGCCCGGCTTCGTCCCCGCCTCGATGCCCCCGGGCGGCGTGCACATCGCCCCGCCCTGCATCGACCCACTCTCGGTGAAGAACCTCGAACTGCCCGATCCGTTCGTCACCGAGATCTGCCGGCAGTACGGGATCGACACGGACCGACCGATGCTCGTCCAGGTGAGCCGGTTCGACCCGTGGAAGGACCCGCTCGGCGTCCTCGAGGCCTACCGGATCGTGCGCGAGGAGATCCCCGACCTCCAACTGGTCCTCGCCGGCTCCATGGCGACCGATGACCCGGAGGGGTTCCACGTCTGGGAGACCGTCGACGCGGCCCGGGCCGGAGAACGCGACGTCCACCTGCTCTCGAACATCCAGCAGGTGGGCAACGTGCAGATCAACGCGTTCCAGCGGGCGGCCGACGTGGTCGTGCAGAAGTCGCTGCGCGAGGGGTTCGGCCTCACGGTCGCCGAGGCGCTGTGGAAGGGTCGGCCGGTCCTCGGCGGCAACGTCGGTGGGATCGTGCTGCAGATCCGTGACGGCGTCGACGGCCACCTCGTCTCCTCGATCGAGGAGACCGCAGCCCGGGCCCTCGAGCTGCTCCGGGCGCCGGATCACGCCGACGCCCTCGGCGCCAACGGCCGTGAGCACGTGCGTTCCAACTTCCTGTCCACCCGCGAGCTCGAGGACTGGCTCACCCTGTTCGGTTCGCTCGGCTGACCGCATGATCGTCGTCTCGCACCGCGGCCCGAACTCGTTCCGACGCGAGGGCGACGGGTTCGTGGCTCGGCGCGGGGCCGGCGGCCTCGTGAGTGTGCTGCGGCCACTGCTGGCCCGGGATCGATCGACGACCTGGGTCGCCGCCGCGATCGGGGACGACGACCGCGCCGCGGTCGCTGCGGGTGCAGCTCGGGTCCCGGACTTCCGCCTGCGCCTGCTGGCGCTCGACCCCGAGCTGCACCGGCTCCACTACGACACCTTCTCGAACGGGATCCTGTGGTTCCTGCACCACGGGTTGTTCGACCTGGCCCGCGAACCGCGCTTCGACCGGGCGGGGCACGGGGCCTGGGACGCCTACGTCGCGATCAACGAGGCCTTCGCGGACGAGGTCGCCGACCTCGCACCCGACGGCGACACCGTCCTGGTCCAGGAC
>JBEAXD010000261.1:0-3384 GCA_041159995.1 Actinomycetota bacterium
GCGATGCCCAGGATCACGGTCCAGATGACCAGCGCACCGATCGCCTGCGCTGCGAGTTGCTTCGAGCCGAGCCCGACGTCGTAGAGGATGCCCGTGACACCGGAGGCCTCGGCCGCCGCACCCTTCGCCGTGAGGTTCCAGCCCGCGCCGTAGTCGCCGGAGGCGAAGATGCCCACGAAGAGCACGCCGAGCGTGCCGCCGATGCCGTGCACCGAGATGGCGCCGACCGGGTCGTCGATGCCCTTGCGCTCGAAGAAGAAGAGCGCCTCGATCACGATGATCGCCGCCACGGTGCCGATGACGGCCGCCGCCCAGGGCTGCACGAAGGCACACGGGGCGGTGATCGCCACGAGACCGGCGAGCATGCCGTTCACCATCATGCCGGGGTCGGGCTTGCCCATCCGCTTCATGACGTAGAACATCGCCGCGGTGGCACCGAAGGCCGCCGCGACCGCCGTGTTGACGGCGACGACGACGAACTGCACGTCCGTGGCCGCGAAGGTCGAGGCCGCGTTGAACCCGAACCACCCGAACAGCAGGATGAACGTGCCGAGCATGGCCATCGGGATGTTGTGCGCACCGAGGGCCCGCGGCTTGCCGTCGGGGCCGTACTTGCCGATGCGGGGGCCGAGCACGATGGCACCCGCGAGGGCCGCCACACCACCGACCGCGTGCACCACACCGGAGCCGGCGAAGTCGACGTAACCGAAGCCGAGCTCGAGGCTGTTGCCGAGCTGGGACAGCCAGCCACCACCCCAGGTCCAGGCGCCGAAGAGCGGGTAGTAGATGGCGCCGCAGAAGAGGCCCCAGACCACGAACGACTTCCACTTCCACCGCTCGGCCATCGAGCCGGTCGGGATGGTCGCCACGGTGTCCATGAAGGCCACCATGTAGAGGAAGAACGCCAGGATCGGTGCGCTCGTCGGCCCGTTGCCGTAGCCGGTGCCGGTGAGGAGGAACCCGGACTTGCCCCACAGGAAGACCCAGGAGCCGGAACCGAGCAGGGCTCCGTCACCCATCGCCTTGTCGAGCCCGAAGTAGCCCGGGTACGAGAAGCCGCTGAACATCAGCGGGAACCCGATGAGGAAGAAGCCGATGAACCCGAGGCCGAAGATGGCGAAGTTCGTGCTCACGACGTGCGCGGCGTGCTTCGCCCTCGTGAACCCGGTCTCGACGAGCGCGAAGCCCGCCTGCATGAAGATCACGAGCAGCGCACCGATCACGATCCAGAGCAGGTTGAGGCTCAGCCCCACGCCGGCTCCGGTCGGGATGGTGGTGTCCTTGAAGGTGTCGGCGGCGAAGGCCGCCCCACCGAAGGACATCAGGAAGAGTGCGGTGAGGGAACTGAAGATCAGTGCCCTCCGCTTGGTCAGTCTCACGTCTCCCTCCCAGGAGGCTGGTCGAGCCCTGACCGGCGCCGTTGCAGGTCGTTTCGCTCGTGGGTACCGATGTGTCGAGCGGGAACCTACGGACGATCCGTTTCCCGAGATGTTCCGCTCCGTGAACCGGACGCGACGCCCACCTGACCTCTCCCTGACGCACGATCGGGGAGCCCACAGCCCGTAGTGTCCCGGCCCATGACGAGCACCGAGGCCCGCAGCACCGCCGCCCCCACCGTGGTCGGCATCGTCCCCCACACCCACTGGGACCGGGAGTGGTACGCACCGTTCCAGGAGTTCCGCCACCGCCTCGTGAAGATCCTCGACGAGTTCCTCCCCCGCCTCGAGGCCGACCCGTCGTACGCCCGCTTCCTGCTCGACGGCCAGACCGCAGTGATCGACGACTACCTCGAGGTGCGCCCGGAGGCCGAGGAGCGGCTCGTGCGCCTCGCCTCCAGCGGCCGCCTCGGCGTCGGGCCATGGGCGATCCTCATGGACGAGTACATGGTGTCGGGCGAGACGATCGTGCGCGACCTGCAGATGGGGATCGCCCGTGCTGCGCGCTTCGGGGGTGCGATGCAGGTCGGGTACCTGCCCGACATGTTCGGCCACGTGGCCCAGATGCCGCAGATCCTCGCGCTCGCCGGCCTGGAGCACACCGTGGTGTGGCGCGGTGTGCCGAGCGCGGTGCAGCAGACCGCGTTCTGGTGGGAGGCGCTCGACGGCTCACGCGTGCGGGCCGAGTTCCTCCTCGGGTCCTACTCGAACGGCCGCGACCTGCCGCGGGAGGCGGAGGGACTCATCGAGCGGGCCCGCGGCTACGAGCGCGAGCTCGGCGACGCGCGCCTGCCCGGCGGCGGACTCCTGCTCATGAACGGCACCGACCACCAGGTGCCCCAGCCGTGGCTCGGCGAGGTCGTCGCCGCGGCGAACGCCACACAGGACGAGTACCACTTCGTGGTCACCTCGTTGCCCGAGTACGTCGCCGAGCAGCCCTCGGAGGGCCTGACGACCTGGCGCGGCGAGATGCGCTCGGGCGTGCGGTCCAACGTGCTCATGGGCGTCGCGTCGAACCGGGTCGACATCCACCAGGAGTGCGCGCGGGCCGAACGGGCCATCGAGCGCCGGGCCGAACCGCTCCAGGCCACGTGCATCCCGGCGCACGAATACTCCGCCGCCGCCGAGCTCGCCATCGCGTGGCGCCTGCTCGTGCTCAACAGCGCCCACGACTCCTCCTGTGCCTGCTCCTCCGACGACGTCGTCGACGCGGTGAAGGTCCGCTACCGCGAGGTCCAGCAGATCGGCGACGGCCTCGCCCGCGACGCACTCATCGCGCTCGCCGTGCGCATCGACGCGCCGGCCGAGGCCACGATCGTGGCGAACCCGAGTGCCCGGGCCCGCGGCGGCCTCGTCAGCGCACTCGTCACCGGCGAGGGGCCGGTGCACGTCGTGCCGGTGGGCGGCGGCGAGCCGCGACCCGCCCAGACCGTGGCGGTGCTCGACGGCGAGGCGTTCCGGGTGCGGGTCAAGGCCGAGATGATGAGCGCCGTGCTCGACATGGCGCGCGGTCCGGAGTTCGCCGGGTACCGCATCGCACGGTACGAGATCCTCCGGCCCGAGGGCGAGGGCGACATCGAGGTGCGCACGCACGTCGCAACCGACTCGCGGGTCGTCGATCTCGAGCCGATGCGGGCCGAACTCACCGCGCTCGCCCTCGCCGAGCCGCAGGCGCGGTTCCACTTCCGCGTCATGCGCCAGCCGACCCGACGCATCGTCTTCGCCGCCGACGAGGTCCCCGGCTACGGGTGGCGCTCGTTCGAGCCGGTCGAGGGGGAGGGCCCGACCACCGCCGTCGTCGCCCAGGGCCTCAGCCTGCGCAACGAGCACCTCACGGTCACCATCGACGGGACCACCGGTACGTACTCGATCACCACCGTCGACGGCGTCACGACCTCCGGACTCGGCCGGATCGTCGAGGGCGGTGACGGCGGCGACACCTACAACT
>JBEAXD010000049.1:0-4647 GCA_041159995.1 Actinomycetota bacterium
TCGTGGGTGCGTGCGACGCGCGGGGCGACGGATGCAGGGCAGGGTGGTGATGGCGGAGCGTTGTGAGGAGTGTGGACGGTTCACCGTCGATGCCGACCCCGGCCCGCGGGTTCGGTGCGCACGCTGCGCTGAGGCTGCCGGAGTCGACGTGGTGCTGCCGGTCCCGGTGCGGTCGGGAGGGACGGTCGAGCCCCGCGTGCCGCAGGTGTCCACCGGCTTCGGCTGCTTCATGTACGTCGCGTTCTTCATGTTCGGGCTGTGGGCGCTCGTCAACGTCCTCGGGGTCGAGCGGACGCGCGGCCCTGTCACGGCGATCGTGTGCGTGGTGCTCTTCGGGTGGCCGATGGTCGCGATCCCGCTGCTGTCCCCACGCCTGGCCCGCTGGATCCCTCCGCTCGGCAACCACCCCGCCGAGGACGACCTCGGGTGGGACTTCGGCTGCGGCCTCATTGCGGTCGCCGGGATCGTCACGGTCGGCATCGCCGTGCTCGCCGTGATCGTGTTCGCCATTCCGGTCATCCTCGGGGTCCTCTTCCTGGTGGCGCTCGGGTGGGGCCTGATCTTCAACGGGATCGCCAAGCGGCTCTGACGCGGGCCGACGGTGCGCCGATCCGGAAATCCGGAGGTTCGGGAATACGCGGGCCCCGGGCGTCGTCGGACTCCTCACGGCCGGTGTTCCGTCATCGCCGTGCGACAGCAAGACCCATCCAGAAGTCCTGAGAGACCCGGCTCGATGAAGGGCTGGCAACCGACCTACGGGCACGGTGCCAACGCCGGGAACGATGGAGGAGACCATGGCCACCCATTTCGAGAGCGGCCGACCCGCGTTCACCTGCGGTTTCGGCCCGGGCCACCACGCCCACCCCCGGCGAACCCTCGCCCTCGCACAGCACTCACCGGTCGTCGTGCGCGTCGCGTCGGTGCACCGGGGCACGATCACCGTCATCCACGAGGACGGTTCACGTTCGGAGTGGTGGCACCACGACCACGAAACCCTGGAGGACACCGCCCGACACTCCGACGGGGTCGCCTTCCTGCACGCCGACGCCGTCCTCCGGGTCGGGGGTCGGCTGTTCTCGGTCACCTCCACGCCCACCCCGTGCGGCGACGGAACGGCCCACCTGGATCCGCACCACCCGGCGTGGGCGGGTCCGCCCGTCGGACCGCCGCCGGTCGAGGACGGGACCGAACCTCGGGAGAAGAAGCACAACCGGCACCCGGAGCCCGGGCACCACCTGCCGTTCTGGCGGCTCGAGGCCGCCCTCGCGAAGGGCCCGGGCGTGATCGTGGATCTCGTCGATCCGCGCAGCAGTGGCGAGATCGTGCTGGAGATCGACGGTGCCCGACTCCGGCGCTACCACCACAACCCGCAGCGCATCACCGCGGCGCTGACGGAGGTGGACGGCGGCGACCCGTACGAGTATCCGGACGGCGCGTACCGGTTGCGTCCCCACCCCGACGTCCGCCGTGGCGCGACGGTCTTCGGGGACGTTCCGACGGCGTCACTGCTCGACGACGAGGTGCTGCGGATCGGCGACGCCTACTTCTGGCTGGGGCGTTCGGGCGACCGCTCGCCGCGGACCTGCGGATACCTCGACGGCCCCTCCAGCCAGTACCTCCGTCAGAAGCACATGGGGATGTACGTGGGTATCCAGTGGCAGCCGGCGCCGACCGAGCGGGTGTTCCTCACCGAGATCGCACGTGTCGTGGCGAACGAGTTCAGACCGTTCGCCGACGAGGAGGAGGTCGTCGCGCCCGCCACCGACGCCGACCCTCCTGCGGGGTTCGTCGTCCCGGCCGGTGACACGTCCACCGAGGAGGGTCGTGAGGATCTCGCCGGGAGGATCACGGCGGCGGCGCGATCGATGTTCGCGGGCTGGCGGACTCCCTCGTACCCGGCGATCGCCCTCTACGGCGAGCCGATCATCCAGTGACGCGCGGGGGCGATCACCAGCTGCCGTCCGCCGACCACTCGTCGAGGTCCCGGTCCTCGGCCCAGCCCTCCGGGTCGATGTGGAGCAGATCGCGCGCGACCTCGGGGTCGTGCTCGACCAGCTCGCTGTCGAGGAGTGCGTCGGCGTGGGAGAGGAGGAGCGCGTTGGGGACGAACAGGCGGTTCTCATCGATCGCCTCGGCCGGCCGTGCGCCGCGGGCGTGCTCGAACGCGACGTCGGGTGCAAGGCCCCAACTGGTGAGGATCGCGATCGCCGCCGCGGTCGATCGCGACATCCCGGCGTGACAGTGGATGAGGATCGATCGGTCCACGCGTGTCGCCGCGAACTCGAGGATGGTCCGGACGTCGGCCCGACTCGGGCCGCCCCAGGACCGGTGGATGGTGTCGTGGAACTCGACCACGAGGTGGTCGGGATGCGTGAAGTACGCGGCCACCTCATCGGCGGTCGGGCCGGCGGTGATGACGGTGTCGAACTCGGCGGCGAGTTCGGCGGCCTCCTCGATGTTCACGATGAGGATGCGCGGACGGATGGACGCAGCGCAGGTCGGACGGTCGGTCGGTGCGTAGGACATGTGATCTCCTCGGATCGGATTCGGATGGACGGGCGCGGGCGCGCAGGTGGCGCGGGTATGCGCCGCTACGACGGCTCGTTCGTGCCGCCGGCGTCTCGATCCGATCGGGTGTCCTGCACGTTCCTCCTCATCTGTGGTCGCGGTCGATGGCTCGCCTCGTCCGCCGGCGTCTCCCGCCGGGTCGAGTCGGTTCGGTCCGCTCCGTGGGAGGCATCGGCATGGATGCGATGGGAGTAGCAACGCTCGGGAGGCGGGATGTATTCCCGAGACGACGGGAAATGTCGCGAGATCGGCGGCGGAGGATGTCCGACCCCCTCCTCATACTGGTGGGTGATGACGAGGGGTCGGCGAGGGGCGGGAGACCGATGATCAGCAGGAAACGACGCATCAAGCAACTCGGCGAGTACTTCGTCGAGGGCCAGCGCGAGTTGCACGAGGGGAGCGTGGACCGGGCCGTGGACATCTTCGCGGAGCTGGCCGGCGACTGGGCCGACCTCGACGGCCCCGACTGTGAGCGCGCGCTCACGATGCGCGGCTTCCTCGGGCGTGCGCTCACCGACGCTCGCCGCTTCACCGAGGCCGAGGAGGTCCTCGCCGACCTCCTGCTCGATCGCGAGCGGGTGCTGGGTCCCGACGACGAGCAGACGCTGGTCGCACGCGGCAACCTGATGCGGGCGGTCGCGTTCGGTGGGCGCCCCCGAGAGGCGATCGTGATGGCCGAGCGGCTCATCGAGGACCGCACGCGCATCTACGGGCCCGATGACATCTCCGTGCACCGCATGGCGGCGCACATCGCTCGGTTCCACTACGAGCTGGAAGAGTGCGCCGAAGCGGCGGCGCGGTACGAGGCGGTGCTCGAGGCGTTCGAGCGTCTCGGCCTCGACGACACCTCCGAGTTCGCCGAGATGTCCTACAACGCGGTGGTCACCGCGGTGAAGGCCGACCCGAACGATGAGACGTTCGGGGCGTTCGCCGAGATGGTGGAGGAGATCGAGGCGGAGCTCGGTCCGGACCAGCCCTGGTCGCTCGCGGCCGCCGCGATGATGGCGGAGGTCCTCGCCTTCTTCATGGATCGACCCGAGCAGGGCCTGGAGCGCTTCCGTGATCTCGTCGAACGCCGGACCGCGCTCCACGGTGCGGCGAGCCCGCAGACCTTGGAGACCCGTCGTGCACTCGGAGACTGCCTCATCGCCATGGGCCGTCCCGGTGAGGCCGTCGCACAACTCACCGATGGCGTGCGCGCGTGTGAGGAGATCGGGTACTCGCGCGAGGTGGGTGGTCTGCACACCCGCATGGACCTCATCTGGGCGCGCATCGAGCTGATCACGCGGCTCGACGCCATGGAGGATCGCGGCGTCGAGGGCGACGAGGAGATCGCCGAGCAGTGGCGGCTCGCCGGCGCGGAGTTCGAGGCGTTGCTGGCCGACACGCAGACCCTGGAGCCCGACCACGGCCTGCGCGTCGCCATCGAGGACATGGGGCGTGCGCACGGCCTCCTGGAGGACGACGATCCCGACGCGTCGGCGGAGGACTGGGAAGCCGACGACGAACCGCCGGACACGTTCCCTGGCCACGCCTTCGATGATCGGCACATGGTCCACTACAGGTTCGGGTTCGGCGCGATCCCGGCGTTCGTGTTCGACGAGGGCGGCTTGGGCTTCCTCCACGCCCTCGACGGACCGGGCGGCCCGGAGCTGCTCGCTCAGCTGTGGACATCGCTCTGCGACGACCCGATGTCGGTGTGCGCCGCGCACGAGTTCACGGTCGAACAGCGTCTCGGGCGCGACGGGGCCCTCCTCGTGGTCATCGGCCTGCCCGAGGTCAGGGCCTCACACGAGTGTCACGCCGTCGGTATCTGGGTCGACATGGCTCACTTCTCCCGTCGGTTCTCGGAGACGGGCGGACTCCCGTCCCTCCGGGAGCCGGGAGCGGCCAGGGTCCTCCACCTGGAGGCGACCGGGTTCGGTGGGACGGTGGTCGGGGAGACCCTCCCCGACGGCACCCACCTCAACCTCGGCCCGGGTCCGGAGCCCTCCGTCGAGATGATGTTCTCGATCCTCGGGGCGCTCGGGCCCGTCGAGCCCGGCTCAGCCGCATGATCGTCGGGGGTCGGACATCGTC
>JBEAXD010000068.1:0-3899 GCA_041159995.1 Actinomycetota bacterium
GCCCCAGACGTCGCCGAGCTTGCCGAAGAGCGGCATCGTGAGCGCGACCGCGAGCAGCGGGCCGGTGACGACCCAGGTGAGCGACGCGGTCGAGGTGCCGAGATCCTCGGCGACGGTTGCGAGGGACACACCGATGATCGTGATGAGCGCACCCGCCACGAAGACGCCGGCGAGCCCCGCGCCGAGCACCCACCAGCGGTACCCGGGTCGATCCTGGAACGCGACGCGACCCGTGCGCGCGTCGGTGCTGGAGGGAGTGGTCACACGTGCTCGATCCGGTCGGGGCCGGAGCCGAGCCTACGGGGCCATCCCCCGTGAACGACCGTTCGCGTGACGGGGGGTGCGGCTCAGACGCGCTTCGGCGTCATCGGCCCCACGACCTGCTCCTCCTCGGCCGCCTCGACCGGCTCGGCCCACCAGGTCGACTCCGGCCAGCGCCGCTCGGATCCGACGATCGGCGGACGGGCCCGCAGCGGCCGGCCGAAGCCCATCCCCGGGCGCGCCGACCCCGGCCGGTTCGTCCCGCCTCGCAGTCCTCGCCGCATCCCGCTCTCCCGTGGTCGATGTCGGCGCCGTGCGCGACCGACGACCGGGACTATCGGGTGATCGCGCCGCGGGTGCAACGGTCGGCGGCGGATCCGCGCCGAGTCTTGAGCACGGGTTGAGCCGTTCGGGACCCCGATCGGGAGGAACGCCGCGAACCGGACACGCGCCGGGCGTGCCGCGGCTCGCGGATCAGCGGACCCGTGCGAGACCGGTGGGCGCGGCCTGCTGCAGCGCCGCGACCGTCCAACGCTCCTCGTTGTTCGTGATCTTCTCGGACAGCGTCCACGGCTGGAACCGCTGCACGGTGTCCCCCTGCACGAGGAACGCTTCGCCCGAGAACGGGCAGTCGGCGGTCGCCAGGTAGGCCACCATCGGCGAGACGTTCGCCGGGTTCCAGGCGTCGAAGGTCGCTGCGTCCTCCGGCTTCTTCACCACGTCGGACAGACCGGGGGTCGACTCCGTCATCCGGGTGCGCGCAGCCGGCGCGATCGCGTTCGATCGCACGCCGTAGCGCTTCAACTCCATGGCGACGATCTGCGAGAAGGTCGCGATCCCACTCTTGGCCGCGCCGTAGTTCGCCTGACCCGGGTTGCCGAGGAGCCCGGAGGTCGACGAGGTGTTGATGATCGCCGCGTTGACCTCCTTGCCGGCCTTCGACTGCTCGCGCCAGTACGCCGCGGCGAAGCGGGTCGGGGCGAAGTGGCCCTTGAGGTGGACGTGGATGACCGCGTCCCACTCGGCCTCGCTCATGTTGACGAGCACGCGGTCCCGCAGGATCCCCGCGTTGTTCACGAGGACGTGGAGATCACCGAAGGCGTCGATCGCGGTCTGCACGAGGCGCTGCGCGCCCTCCCACTCCGCCACGTTGTCGTGGTTCTCGACCGCCTCGCCGCCCATGGCACGGATCTCGTCCACGACCTTCTGCGCCGCGGAGCGGTCCTCGCCGCTGCCGTCGACGTTGCCACCGAGGTCGTTCACGACGACCTTGGCGCCCTCCTGTGCGAACAGCAGCGCGTGCTCGCGGCCCAGGCCGCCTCCGGCGCCGGTGATGATCGCGATGCGTCCGTCGAGTGCACCCATGTCGGTCTCCCCATCGAGGTCGGCGGCGTCCAGCGACACCGTGAGCGGTCCGGGCGAGACTACGCGGCGACCCCCGCGGCCCGCACAACCACCGGACCGCCGAGGGCGCGGCGATCAGAAGAAGAGCGTGACGGTGGCGTTGCGCTTGACCGTCGAACCCGCGGGCGGATCGGTCGCCCGCACCGTCGCGCCCGGGCGGTACGCGCCCGAGACCGCCGAGTTGAGACCGGCCGCCTGCAGCGCGGCCGACGCAGCATCGAGCGAGAGGCCGCGCACGCCCGGCACGGTCACCACGTCCGGGCCCCGGCTCACGATGATCCGGACCTGGGCCCCGGGCTGGGCCGTGCCGTCGCCGCTCGGATCGGTGCCGATGACGGTGCCGCTCGGCACCGTGTCGCTGAACGCGTCGCCCCGCACCGGAGCGAACCCGGCGTTCGTGATCTCGGCGACCGCGTCGTCGTAGGACCGTCCGGCCACGTCGGGGATCGGGATCGGTCGCCGGCCGTCGGACACCACGAGGGTGACGGTCGAGTACCGGGGCGCGCGCCCGGCGGGCCGGGTCGTGATGACGGTGTCCCTCGGCCGCTCCTCGTCGTAGCGCCGCTGCACCTCGACCGTGAACCCGGCCTCGGTGAGTGCGGCCTGCGCGTCGGTGACCGACTGGCCCGACTCCACCGGAATCGCGATCGGCGCAGCACCGCGGGACACGACGAGTGCGACCTCGCCGCCCTCCCGCACCTCGCGCCCGGGCGCGGGGTCCTGGGCGACCACCGTGCCCGCGGGATCGTCGGAGAAGCGTTCGTCCTCGCGCACGAGGAGTCCGGCCCGTGCGATCGCGTCGCGTGCGCTCGCCACGGTGCCGCCGACCGTGTTCGGCACGGTCACCTGCGCTCCGAGGTTCGGGAGGCCGATGAGCGCGACCCCGCCGATGAGCGCAGCGGCGATCGCCGCGCCCACGACCATCGAGACGCTGATGCGGAACGGTCGTCGGGGCACCGGTGCCGGGCGGGCTGCCGGAGCCGCGTCGGCCTCCTGATCGAAGAGCACCGGGCGGGTCGCGGGGATCTGGGTCGGGTTCGGGTCGGCGATCGACGCGTCGAGTCCGGCGAGTCCGAGCGGTCCGGGCGGCGGGAGGCGACGGCCGGCGTCCTCGATCGCTCCCCGCATCGTGGCCGCGTCCGGGTAGCGATCGTCGGGGTGGACCTGCCCGGCCCGCTCCACCACCGCAGCGAGCGGACCCAGGTCGGCAGGAGCGTCGATGGGGGTGAGGGTGCGGGCCGCGAGCGTGCCGAGCGCGGTGTCGGAGGCGAAGGGCAGCACGCCGGTCACCGCCTCGACGAGGCACAGCGCCAACGCGTAGAGATCCGCTCGACCGTCGAGGGCGACGCCACTGGCCTGCTCGGGCGACGCGTAGCGTGCGGTGCCGAGCACCGAGCCCGACGGTTCGGTCCACGACGCCTCGGCGAGCGCGCGGGCGAGCCCGAAGTCGGCGACCCGCACGATGCCGTGCTCGTCGAAGAGCAGGTTGGCCGGCTTGATGTCGCGGTGCACGAAACCCCGACCGTGCGCGTACTCCAGTGCGGAGGCGACCTGTGCCCCGACGTGCGCCGCCTGGGCCGGGGTGAGCCGGCCGCCGGCGTCCAGGATCCCCCGCAGCGACCCGCCGGTGAGCGCCTCCATCACCATGAACGGGACCCCGCCGTCCTCGCCCCAGTCGTGCACGGCCATCACGTTCGGGTGGTGGAGTGCTGCGGCGAGGCGGGCCTCGTTCTGGAACCGACGCAGGAAGCCGGGGTCGTCGGCGAGGGCGGGGTGGAGCACCTTCACCGCGACCCGGCGCTTGAGCGTGACGTCGTCGGCCAGGAAGACGCGGCCGCTCCCACCGGTCCCGATCGGGTTGAGCAGGCGGTACCGGCCGGCGAGCACACGCCCGACGAGGTCACCACCACCGACGAACGCCATGCGCCGAGGGTACCGGCGTGTGCCACACAACACGCGGACGCACCGCCGTCGCGATGGTCGGCGCCGACGGGCGCGGGGGTACCGTGCCCCCATGCCCACCGCGCCCACGAGCACCGCATCCGGCCGCCGCAAGGCGATCCAGCACCCCGGCCGCTTCGCCGTCGTGTGCGTGGGCCTCATGCTCGTCGCGAGCATCGGGCTCATCGCCGTGCTGTCGGCGGACACCGAGACCACGACCCAACGGACACCGAGCGGCGACGTCACCGACGTCTCCCCCGCACCGAACACGATCGTGCCGCCGCAGTCGGCGA
>JBEAXD010000074.1:0-4244 GCA_041159995.1 Actinomycetota bacterium
GTGGCCCCGGACGGTGGCATCGTCGTCGATCCGGCGGCGGCGATCGGCCCGCCGTCGATCGTGATCGACCCCGCATCCCACTCGGGGCTCCTCGCGCTCCTCGACGCCGCGCGCGGCCGCGAGGACGAGTTCGGTCGCATCAAGGTGCAGATGACGGGTCCGCTCACGCTCGGGGTGGCGCTCGCCCGCGCGGGGCTCCCGGCGCCGCTCGCGTTCGAGCGAGCCCGCGACTGTGCGGCCGCGTGGGCCGCCCACCTGCAGGCGACGGTCGAGGCGCGTCTCCCGTCCACCCGCATGCTGCTGTTCCTCGACGAGCCCGCGCTCGTGCAGTGGACCCGCGGGGACGACCCGATCGAGCGGGACGACGCGATCGACGTGCTCTCCTCCACCATGGCGCGGGTGACCTGCGTGACCGGGGTCCACGTGTGCGGTGACGGCGATCTCCGGATCGCGCACGCCGCCGGTCCCGACGTGCTCGGGCTCACCGCGTCGGACGCCCTCGTGGCGGAGTCCGACACGATCATGCGTCACCTCGAGGCCGATGGGTGGATCGCATGGGGTGCGGTGCCGACCGACCGCCCGATCGGTGATTCGACCGAGGGTCCGTGGCGACGTCTCGTCGGCCTCTGGTGCGAACTGACCCGTCGGGGCTGCGATCCCGTGCGCCTGCGGACCCACGGTCTCGTGACGCCGGCCTGCGGCCTCGCCGGCCACGGTGAGTCCCAGGCCGTGCGCGCGCTGCGCGTCGCCCGCGAGATGGCCGACCGCATCGGCGATCAGGCCGTCGCAGCCCGCCTCACCGTCGGCGCCTGAACGCCCCGCGGCCTCCGCCGGTGTCCGAGCCGGTCGGTAACCTCGTCCACGTGGCCGAGGACGACGAGGTGACCGACGTGCCCGATGCGGCACATGAGTCCGACGCCCTCGAGGCGGAGGCCCGGGTCGACGCGTTGCGGGCACTCATCCGGCACCACGATGACCGGTACTACGGCCGTGACGACCCCGAGATCTCGGATGCCGAGTACGACGCGCTCGTCGAGCAGTTGCGGGACCTCGAGGCCGCGTTCCCGGCGCTGCTGACGCCCGACTCGCCGACCCAGCGACCGGGGCGGGCCGCCTCGGCCACCGGGTTCGCGCCGGTGCGCCACCTCCAGCCGATGCTCTCCCTCGACAACGCGACGGCGGAGCGCCGGGTCGAGCAGACCACCGAGTGGTTCGACCGCGTGACCGCCGAACTCCCGACCGGGGTGACCTACGTCGTCGAACCGAAGCTCGACGGGCTCGCGATCTCGCTGCTCTACGAGGACGGAGTGCTCGTGCGGGCTGCGACCCGCGGCGACGGCGAGGTGGGGGAGGACGTCACGGCGAACGTCCGGACGATCCGCGACATCCCGCACCACCTGACCACCGACGCGCCGCCCACCCGGGTGGAGGTCCGCGGCGAGGTGTTCATGCGCACCGACGACTTCCTGCGCCTGCGCGCCCGCCTCGCCGACGAGATCGCCGCGGTGCAGGCCGAACGCGAACTCGCGAAGGTCGAGGAGCGCAAGGTCCCGCGGTGGCCGGACGAGGTGCCGAAGACCGTCCCGAAGAACGCCCGCAACGCGGGTGCCGGCGCGTTGCGGCAGAAGAACGCCGCGGTCACCGCGACCCGGCCGCTGACCTTCTACGCCTACCAGGTGGGCGTCCTCGAGGGCATGGCGGCGCCGTCCTCGCACCACGAGTTGCTCGACCTGGTGCGGTCCTGGGGCTTCCCGGTCAGTGACCTCGTGCGCGAGTTCACCGACCGCGACGCGGCGCTCGCGTACTGCCGCGAGATGGAGGACCGGCGCGACGAACTCGGCTTCGCGGTCGACGGAGCGGTCGTCAAGGTCGACGACATGCGTCAACGGGAGGACCTCGGGTTCACGGCGCGGGCGCCGCGCTGGGCCATCGCCTACAAGTTCCCGGGGGAGATCCGGGAGACGAAGCTGCTGCGCATCGAGGTCGGCGTGGGTCGCACCGGGCGTGTCACCCCCTACGCCGTCCTCGCCCCGGTGGAGATCGACGGAGTCGAGATCACCCACGCGACCCTGCACAACGAGGATGACATCGCGAAGCGCAATGTGCGGCCCGGCGACACGGTGCGCGTGCACCGCGCGCAGTCGGTCATCCCCGAGGTCATCGGCCCGGTGCTCGAGCGGCGACCGACCTCGGCCCGGCCCTGGCGGTTCCCGAAGGTCTGCCCGGAGTGCGGCGCGCCGTTCGTCCGACTCGAGGGCGAGGCCAACACCTACTGCGTCAACGGCGAGTGTCCGGCGCAGCAGGTGCGGCGCATCATGCACTTCGCCAGCCGAGGGGCGCTCGACATCGAGGGGCTGGCCGAGGAGCGCGTCCGCTCGATCATCGAGGCCGGCCTCGTCCGGGACGTGGCCGACCTCTTCGGCCTGCGCGTCGATGCGCTCGCCGAGGTGCAGGGGCCACCCGACCGCCGGGGGACCCGATCCCGTATCGGTGAGAAGTCCGCGCAGCGCACGGTCGATTCCATCGCGGCGCGTCGGTCCGCCCCGCTCCATCGCCTGCTCATCGGGTTGAGCATCCAGCACGTCGGTCCGACCGTCGCCCGGGCGATCGCCGAACACTTCCGGTCGCTCGATCGGATCATGTCGGCGACCCCCGAGGAGATCGCTGCGATCCCGGGTGTCGGCTCGACCATCGCCGAGAGCCTCGTCCGCTACTTCTCGATCGCGCCCAACCGGGACCTCGTCGAGCGCCTGCGCGCCGCCGGCGTGGTGCTCGAACTCCCGCCCCGGGAGGCGATCGAACTCCCGCCGCAGACGCTCGAGGGGATCACGGTGGTCATCACGGGGAAGCGGCTCGCCGGCTTCACGTCGCGGGACGCGGCGAAGGAGGCGGTCATCCAGCGCGGCGGCACGGTGGGGAGCGGCGTCACGAAGAACACCGACTTCCTGATCGCCGGCGCGGAACCCGGGTCCAAGGCGACGAAGGCCGCGGACCTCGGCATCCCGATCCTCGACGCGGACGAGTTCCGGCGCCTGCTCGAGGACGGCCCCGACCGGCTCCGCCCGGCCTCGGACTGAACTCCGTCGGCGCGCTGGCGCGTCCGGCCCCGTGACGGCCATGCTCGCGCCCCGCCCCGGTTCCGGACCGGGCCCCCGGACGAGGAGCGACATGGTCGATCGCAGCGTCATCGGCGTGACCGACGACGGGTACACCATGGAGGTGGAGCGAGGGAAGATCCGCGAGTTCGCGCGCGCGACCCGGTCGGCCAACGCCGACTACCTCGACGCGCCGACCCCGGTCATCCCGCCCACCTTCCTGACGACCCAGCAGTTCTGGTCGACCCCGGGGACCGGCGTCTTCGCGAAGGTGAAGATGGACCGCAAGCGGTTGCTGCACGGCGGTCAGGAGTACGTGTTCCACGGCCCGCCGCCCGCCGCCGGCACCCGGCTGCACGTGCGCACCCGGGTCGATGACATCTACGAGAAGGACGGCGCGCGCGGGGGCACCATGACCTTCGTGATCTCGGTGACCGAGTTCCGTGACGACGAGGGTCGGCTGGTGGCCGAGGCCCGCAGCACCGCCATCGAGACGGCGCGGCCACCCGTCGAGGGCGGTGCGTCGTGATCGCATGGGATGACCTCGCGGTCGGCGCCGAGCTCCCGGCGCGCGAGTACGGGCCGCTGACCCTGACCGACTTCGTCCGCTACCAGGGGGCGTCGGGCGACTTCAACCCGATCCACCACGACACGGCGTTCGCGCGGGCCGCCGGCTTCCCGGAACCGTTCTCGGTCGGGATGCTCCAGGCCGGGATCCTCGGCAGTTACGCGACGGACCTCCTGGGCCCGGCGAACGTGCGGCGGTTCGCGGTCTCGTTCCGGGAACAGGTCTGGGCCGGCGACGTGCTCGTGTGCTCGGGTGCGGTGACCGCACGCCACGAGGACGGCGAGCGCCGGGTCGATCTGCGGCTCGAGGTTCGTCGCCGCGACGGCGGTACCGCGATCCGGGGTGAGGCGACGTTCGTCGTCGCCTGAGGCGACCGCCGATCAGGACTTCGAGGTGAACGACCACTGGTAGCGGTCGAACAGCACGCCCGGGTCGTCCTGGCGTTCGATGTTCACGATCACCGTGTTCACGCCGGGTTGGAACCGGTCGATCTCCTTGCCCGGTCCGGGCTGGAAGGTCAGCCGCCCGAGCGCGATCACCCGCTCGACCTGGTCGTCGGGGATGTCCACGCAGGATCGGGT
>JBEAXD010000192.1:0-2816 GCA_041159995.1 Actinomycetota bacterium
GGTGACGATCCCCGGGTTCTACGACGACGTGCGGGAGCTGTCGGACGCGGAACGTTCGGCGATGGAGGCGCTCCCCTACGACGAGGAGGAGTTCCGGCGCCACGCCGGTGGCGCACCCCTCGCCGGGGAGTCCGGCCGGTCCACCTACGAGCGCACGGGCAGTCGGCCGACCGCCGAGGTCGTCGGCATCCACGCGGGCTACGCGGGCGACGGGATCAAGACGATCGTGCCGAGTACCGCGAACCTCAAGACGACCTTCCGCCTCGTACCCGACCAGGATCCCGACGCCATCGCGGGTGCGTTCCTCGACTGGCTGCGGCTGCGGGTCCCCCACGGCGTGGAGTGCCACGTCGAGGAGGAGGGCCGCGTGCGTCCAGCGCTCACGCCGGTGGACCACCCTGCGGTTCGGGCCGCCGCCGCGGCGATCGAACGGGTCTGGGGTCGGCCGCCGTACCTCGTGCGTGAGGGCGGGAGTGGACCCGAGGAGCCGTTGGGTCGGGTGCTCGACGCGCCCGTGGTGTTCCTCGGCGTCGGGTTGCCCGACGACAACATCCACGCCCCGAACGAGCGCATCGTGCTCGATCAGTTCTGGAAGGGACTCCTGGCCGTCGGCGAACTCTGGTTCGAGCTCGCGACGATGCCCGGGGTCGTGAAGGGAGTCCGATGACCGGTCCGATCCGCGAGTGGGTGGTCCTGGCGGACCCCAAGCGCAAGAAGCACGTCTACCACTTCGACGTGACCTACCTGACCTCGTCCCACGTGTGCATCTTCGGTCGCGGCTGCCAGGGTGTGCTCACCGAGCCGTCCGCCGAGCAGTCCCAGGGTTGCTGCTCGTACGGCGCGCACTTCTCGGACAAGAAGGACCGGCGGAAGATCGAGAAGATCGCCACGACCCTCGACCCGGAGATCTGGCAGTTCGCGAAGCAGGGCCGCAAGAAGGGCATCTCGGTCGAGGATGCCAAGGACGACTGGCGGACCCGTCTCGTGCAGGGGGCGTGCATCTTCCTCAATCGCCCGGACTTCCACCTCGGCGCGGGCTGTGCGCTCCACGTGCACGCGATGCGGGAGGGGGTCCACCACTCCACGGTCAAACCCGAGGTCTGCTGGCAGGTACCGCTGCGCAACATCGAGGACTACGACGAGGATGCCGGCGACGGCGTCGTCCACCACCGCATCACCGAGTTCGCGCGCCACGGTTGGGGCGAGGGCGGCGAGGAGTTCGCGTGGTGGTGCACGGAGGCGCCGGAGGCGTTCTCGGGAACCCGCCCCGTCTACCGGGAGATGGAACCCGAACTGCGGCTCATGGTCGGGGACGAACTCTTCGAACAGGTCGCCGAGTACCTCGACGCCCGCATGGCGGCGACGCCGGCTCCGGTACCCCATCCGACGACGGTTCCCGTCACCCTCGGCCGCAAGGGCTGAGTTCGCCGAACCCTCGGCTCAGCGGATGAGCGTCCCGCCGTCGAGGACGATGGTCTCCCCCGTCATCCACGACGACGCGTCGGAGGCGAGGTAGAGCGCGGCCTGCGCGATGTCGTCGGGTTCGCCGATCCGTCCGAGCGGTTGCATGCGGTTCGCCGCCTCCTCGTTCGGTTCCCACAGTGCCCGTGCCATGTCCGTGCGCACGAGGCCGGGTGCGATCGCGTTCACCCGAACCGTCGGTGCGAGTTCGCCCGCGAACTGGCGGGTGAGGTGGATCAGTGCAGCCTTCGAGACGTTGTAGATGCCGATGCCCGGCGACGTGCGCAGCCCGCCGATCGAGGCCACGTTGATGACGACACCACCGTGGTCGGCCATCCACGCGTGCCAGGCGGCCTGGATCCAGCGCACGGGCCCGGCGACGTTCACGGCCAGCACCTTCTCGAGGGCAGATCCGGGCAGGTCGACCGTCGGGCCCAGGTACGGGTTCGTCGCCGCGTTGTTCACGAGGACGTCGAGACCTCCGAGCGTCCCGATGCAGTGCGCCACCGCGCCCTCGACGACCTCGGGGTCACCGGCCGAACCTCTCCAGGCCGTTGCCGACGCACCGAGGCCCTCGAGGGACGCCACCGTCGAGTCGAGCTCCGGCTGCTTGCGGGCGACCACGCAGACGGCGGCTCCCGCCGCCGCGTAGGTCTCGGCGATCGCTCGGCCGATCCCGCGGGTGCCGCCGGTGATGAGCGCGACCCGACCGGAGAGGGACCGGGTATCCGCGCTCACGGTCAGAGGTACAGCCCGGTGCTGCCGTCGTGCTCGGTCGAAGCCACCGCGTGCACGTCGCGTTCACGGAGGATGAGGTACTCGTCGCCGCGGATCTCGACCTCGTACCCGGCGTCCGGTGCGAACAGCACGGCGTCACCCTCGGTGACGTTGCGCACCGTGGGCCCGACCTGCACCACCTCGGCCCACACGAGACGCCGATCGACGTTCGCCGTGGCCGGGATGAGGATCCCGGAACGCGACTTGCGGTCACCGGCCTCCCGGGACGGCACGACGAGGATGCGGTCGGCCGTCATGCGGACGGACTGCTTGGACTCACTCTCGGCGATACGAACCGGTCGGACCATGGCGGCACCCTACCGTCGTCGAGCGACGGTCCCCGAAGCCCCTTCGTGGGAACTCGCCACCCCCGGCTAGCCTCGGAGTCCCATGGCGGCGCTCCCCGACCCCTCGTCCTCGATCGCCGTACCGGCCGTGCCGCGCCCCGGAGCCCTGTCCCGGATCCGGGCCTACGTCATGCTCACGAAGCCGCGGGTCATCGAGCTGCTCCTCGTCACCACGGTGCCCTCCATGATCCTCGCCGAGCAGGGCTGGCCGTCCCTCGGCCTCGTCCTCGC
>JBEAXD010000194.1:0-4394 GCA_041159995.1 Actinomycetota bacterium
ACATGGAGTTGCACACGACCGGCGGGTGGGGTCGGGGGATCGGGATGAGTTGATCGTCGGCGTGGATCATCTGGGCGGTCTCGCCGGGACCGATGCGGATGGACGACAGCGAGGACACGAGGCAACCCGGGTCGAGGACGCGCTCGACGATCGGCAGCACGTGCTCGTGGACCGGGACCTGTTGCCAGACGGGATCGTGCGCGAGCAGGTTGTAGACGCGCACCGTGCGGTGTCCCTCGAACGAGTTGGTACCCGGTCCGGTGCCGAGCACCCGCTCGAGGTGGTCCAGGCTGGCCGCGAGGGCGTCGAGGAGTTCGGGAGCGATCGCGTCCTCGACGACCGTGTACCCGAGGTCCGCGACCCGGGCGGCGTGGTCGTCGATGGTCGTCGGCGTGAGCACGGCCCCGAGGTTAGGACAGGCCCGGGGGCGCCGGCGGGTGGGGTCTATCCTCGGTCCCATGGCCCTCTACGCACTCGGCGACCTCGAACCCTCCATCGATCCGACCGCCTTCGTCCACCCCGATGCCGTCGTGATCGGCGACGTCCACATCGGTGCGGAGTCGTCGATCTGGCCGACGGCCGTGCTGCGCGGCGACTACGGGCGCATCACCATCGGCGCCCGCACGTCCATCCAGGACGGCTCGGTGATCCATGCGACGCTCGACATGCCGACGGTGATCGGGGACGACTGCGTGATCGGCCACCTGGTCCACATGGAGTGCTGCACGGTCGAGGACGGCGCGCTCATCGGCTCGGGTTCGATCGTGCTGCACCGGGCGGTCGTGCGCCGGGGCGCGCTCGTGGGCGCGGCGGCCCTCGTGCCCAACCGGATGGAGGTCCCCGAGCGGGCGATGGCCCTCGGCGTGCCGGCCACGCTGCGTCTCGATGCCGTGAACCCGGACGTCATCGCCCTCAACGCCGCCTCGTACGTGCACAACGCCCGCCGTTACCAGCAGGAACTGCGGCGCCTCGACTGACCCGGGGCCCACGGGCGGGCCCGGAGCGGTCCGGCCCCGGTGGGCGCGCCTAGATTCGGCCGGTCCGGGAGCCCCCGGATGCTCGGATGGAACAGAGAGAGGCCCCCATGCCCGAAGCCGTCATCGTCGCCACCGCTCGTACCCCGATCGGTCGGGCGTTCAAGGGGTCGTTCGTGGAGGAGCGCGCCGACGACATGGCGGCGTTCATCGTGGACGCGGTCCTGAACAAGGTGCCCCAGCTCGACCGCAACACGGTCGACGACCTCATCCTCGGCTGTGGCCTCCCCGGCGGGGAGCAGGGCTTCAACATGGGTCGTGTGGTCGCGATCCTCGCCGGGATGCCCGACGTCCCCGGGTGCACGATCACCCGGTACTGCTCCTCGTCGCTGCAGAGCATCCGCATGGCCGCCCACGCGATCCGGGCCGGCGAGGGCGACGCGTTCGTCGCCGCCGGGGTCGAGGCGGTGAGCCGGTTCATGGTCGGTGGATCATCCGACCACACGCCGGGGACGCAGAACCCGACGTTCGGCGATGCGGGCCTGCGCACGATCGCGCGCGCCGCCGGCGACCAGGGTGCGTGGACCCCGCCCACGGGGCTGCCGGACGTCTACATCGCGATGGGTGAGACCGCCGAGAACGTGGCCGAGGTCGAGGGCGTGACCCGTGAGGAGATGGATGACTACGCGTTCCGCTCGCAGCAGCGGGCCGGGGCTGCGATCGCCCGCGGGTTCTTCGAGCGCGAGATCACGCCCTACACCCGCAAGGACGGGACGGTGATCTCGGCCGACGACTGCCCCCGCCCGCAGACCGAGCGCGAGAAGCTCGGGTCCCTCGCCCCTGCGTTCCGGCCCACCGGGCGCGTCACCGCCGGCAACGCGTGCCCGCTCAACGACGGCGCGGCCGCGGTGGTGGTCATGAGCGACACGAAGGCCAAGGAGCTCGGCATCACGCCGCTCGCCCGCATCGTGTCCTCGGGTGTCTCCGGTCTCAACCCGGAGATCATGGGCCTCGGCCCGATCGAGGCCAGCCGTCGTGCACTCAAGCTCGCGGGGATGACGATCGACCAGATCGACCTCGTGGAGATCAACGAGGCGTTCGCCGCGCAGGTGCTCCCGTCGGCGAAGGCGCTCGGGATCCCCGAGGACAGGCTCAACGTCAACGGCGGCGCGATCGCGCTCGGTCACCCGTTCGGCATGACCGGCGCTCGCATCATGGGCACGATGCTCAACGGCCTCGAGGACGCCGACAAGACCTTCGGCCTCGAGACGATGTGCGTCGGTGGCGGCCAGGGCATGGCGATGATCGTCGAGCGCCTCGCCTAGGAGCGGCGCGGCCGTCGAGGCAGCAGAGCATCGACGCGCGGGGTGGGTGCCGTACCGGCGCCCACCCCGTCGCCGTCCCCGGGCCGGTGTGGCCGTTCAGGTGCGGCGCAACGCCCAGATGGTCGGGGGCTCGATCGCGACGGTGCCGTCGACCCCTTCGATCGTCACCCGCCGCTTCGTGGCCGACACGAGGAGGCCGAGCACGGGCGGTGCGTCGACGTCGTCGCCGTGGCGGACCTCGACGCCATCCCCCCGGAGCACGGCGAGGCGTTCATCGATGCCGTACCGCCACCTCCCGTCGGGGCCGCGTCGGGGCGACTCGCCGACCTTCACCGCGTGCTCGGTGTACGCGTCGGCGAGGCGATCCCGGGCCGCCGGTCCGGCGAACTCGCCGGTGAGGTCGAGCAGCAGGCGGGTGAACGTTCGCCCGTGGTTCGGGAGATCGGTGTCCGCCCGCATGATCCAGTGCGCCAGTTCGTGGAGGATGACGCCGCTCGTCCGGTACCGGCGCGGCAGGGTGATCGTCGGGTGCCCGGGATCCTCGCGGTAGAAGGCCTGGCGCGCGCCGCGGCCGTCCCGCAGGATCGGGATGTCGCCGAGACCGATCTCGGGGAACCGGTCGAGCCACCACAGCGAACCCACCACCTCCTCGCAGTAGGCACGGCACCGTTCGAGGTCGGGGAACCGTCGACCGGCGAGCGGGGTCTCGGCGCGGTAGACGCGGATGCGCTGGCTGTCGCGTGGTTGGCGGATCGTCGGGTCGGGCGCGAGCGGCTCGACGGCCACCGGTTCGGCGGGGGTGGCGACCGCCACGGTGCCGAGCCCGAGGAGCCGAGCGAGGGGACCGGCGCTCACCGGAAGGTGGCGCGGGTGTAGGTGACGACCTCGCGGATGTCGGCCTCCGTCAGGAGGTCGCCGAACCGTGGCATCCCCCCACCCCCGTTCGAGACGAATGTGATCTGGTCGTCGATGTCGGGGAAGGTCGCGGCGATGTTCGCGAGTGACGGTCCGACGCCGCCGCCGCCCTCGGCGCCGTGGCACCGCGCGCAGTTGTTGGCGTACAGGGTGGCTCCACTCGCCGTGGGACGGTCGGATCCGCCGGACCCGCAGCCCATGAGCGCCGCGCCCATGAGGGCGACGCCGGCTGCGAACGGGGCGAGGCGGCGGCGTTCCACGACCGGCATCGTGGTCCCGCCGCCGCATCGGCGCAAGCATCCCGGCCCGGCGGTGCGAGGGCGGGCGCCGCTACGCTGCCCCGCCATGCCCGATGCCCGGTACCCGTTCGACGTGTCCCGCCGGGCCGGTGACGTCGTGCTCACGACCTGGGAGCGGGTGTGTCGGCTCGGCGCGATCGGTCCGCGCAGTCGTCGGGCCCGGCGGTTCGGCGCGTTCGGGGATGATTCGGCGATCCTGTTCCCGCCGGTGGCGTTGTTCGGTGAGCGCTACATGCGCATCGGGAGCCGCGTGATCATCGGGCCGCAGTGCTCGCTGTCCTGCGGGGTGTCACCGACCCACGTGCTCGATCGCGAGGTCGTGCTCGACATCGGTGACGGCGTACTCCTGGGCCGGGGCAGCGGAATCGTCGCGCACGAGTCGATCACGATCGGCGAGAACGTGTTCACCGGGCACCACGTCTACATCACCGACGCGAACCACGGCTACGAGGACATCGACCTCGCGATCGGCCATCAGTTCGCGCCACCGAAGCCCGTATCGATCGGGGCCGGGTCCTGGCTCGGGCACGGCACGATCGTGCTGCCCGGGTCACGCATCGGCGAGCACGTGGTGATCGGCGCGGGTTCGGTCGTCGCGGGCGAGATCCCCGATCGCACGGTCGCGGTCGGGAATCCGGCCCGAGTGATCCGACGCTGGGAGCCGGGGGCGGGCTGGGTGCGCGCCACCCCCGACTCCTGACGCCGTCGTCGGTCAGCGCCCGGCGGGTGACGGGTACTGCGGCGGCAGGTACTCCGGGGGCACCGACTCGTAGATCGTGACCGACTTCGCCGGGTCGAAGATGCCCGGGTCCGAGGTCGGCCAGTCGCCCGGCCGGTACCGGGTGCCGCCGTCCACGTACTCGTAGAGCCCGGTCCCGTCG
>JBEAXD010000216.1:0-3901 GCA_041159995.1 Actinomycetota bacterium
CGACGGCTTCATCCCGAGCACCTTCGGGTCGTTCGGCCTCCCCCCGCTGGTGAACGCCGTCGAGAGCGGCACGCCGACGGCCGGTCCGGGCACCGTGCGTCGCCGCGGGCTGGTGCGCTTCCAGCCGATCGTGGCCACCGCACCGTCCCGCGGTTCGGCGGCCCTGCCGATCATCGCGGCCATCGGACTCCTCGCCGGGCTCGCTGCCGCGGCTCCCGCGGTCGTGCGGCGGTTCCGCCGTCCGTCCGCCGCCTGATCCCGATCGCGCACACCCGCGGTCCTGCGTTCGACCGGCCGCGGGCCGGTCCGCGGCCGCCCCTCGGTCCCGACCCCACGGCACCGAATGGTGCCCCGTTGTTCACGCCGGTGTTCACCTCCGCGAGGGTGCCGTTCACCTCGCCCGCGTACAACTGCTCCCGAGCGTCGGGCGGAGATTCGGCGCCGCATGGAAACCACCGAACAGGAGCGACACCATGAAGCACCGACTGCGCAAGGCTGCGGTCGCGGGAGGCCTCGCTGCGGGCCTCCTCGTGACCTCGGCGCCGGCGGCCTTCGCCGGCAACACGCTGAACCAGGTCGGGTCGGACACGACCTACTGGGTCCAGCAGGTCGCCGCGAACCGCTACAACATCGACACCGTCTCGAACCCGAACGGTGACGTGATCGTCAACACGCCGCCGATCGTCACCCCGCCCTTCCCGACCGGCATCGTCGCGCCGGCCGACGCGGACTGCGGTGAGATCGTCTACAAGAACGACGCCGCGAGCCAGTCCGTGGCGTACACCACTGCGGGTGGTGGCACCGCGTCCATCGGCTACAAGCCGCCGAACGGTTCGGGTTCCGGCAAGACCGCCCTCGTCAACGACGCCTCCCTGAGCTGCATCGACCTGAGCCGCTCGTCGTCGGGTCGTTCCGGCTCCGACCCGGCGTCGATCGACTACTACGCCTACGGCCTCGGCGCCCTCGGCTGGGTGAAGTTCGCCGGTTCCAAGGCGACGAACCTCTCGCAGGACTCGATCATCAAGATCTACACCTGCGACTCGGTGACCAAGGCTCCGATCTACGACGACTGGGCGGACGTTCCGGAGCTCGCGGGCACCGGGTTCTCCGGTCCGATCGTCAAGTACATCCCGCAGACCGGGTCCGGCACGTTCTCCTTCTTCAAGTCGAAGCTGCTGAACAACGCGAACCCCGACGCGAACTGCTCGCTCGCGGGGGCTGACGGCCAGACCGGCACGGCTGACGACAACCCTGCGACCACCATCGGCACGTACCTCCAGGAGCACTCGGCCACCGGCGTCGACCCGGCCACGAAGGCTCGGGCGATCTACGTGTTCGACTACGCCCAGTGGTACGCGCAGTCGAAGCAGCTCCAGCCGGACCAGCGCAACGGCTCGGTCTTCGGATCGATCAACGGCGTGAAGCCGACGGCCTCCACGATCAACGTCGGACCGACCCGCTTCTTCGGGACCCGGTACGTGTTCACCATCGTGAAGTCGACGGCGGTGCGCTACCTGAACACGATGCAGTACGCCGGTGCGGGCGACATCGACGGCAACGCCGCGACCCCCGACACCAACGGCTTCATCTGCTCGGGCAAGGCCGGTCTCACGATCAAGGCCTTCGGTTTCGCCCCGCTCAAGAAGGTGGCCGACGCCAACAACGGCGGTCTGCTCTCCTACTGCGCGAAGAACCCGACCGCCCTCTGATCCGATCCACTCGGTGATGCCGTACGCGGGCCCGGGGGCACACGCCCCCGGGCCCGCTCGGCATCGGGCACACTGCAACGATCCAGCGACCCCCCCTGGGAGCCACCCATGCGCCGACCCCACCATCGCCCGCTCGCGATCGGTCTGATCGTGCTGGCCGCTGCGGCCGCCGGGTGCTCGAACGACTCGCCGAGCGCCGCCGAGCGGGAACGGGCCGCCGTGGCACGGGAGCAGGCCCGCATCCGACGGGAGAACCGCGAGAACCCACCACCCCCACCGCCACTCATCCCCTTCGAGGTGGGTCAGCGCGCGGGCCTCGGCCGGTGGCAACTCGTGGTCGACGGCTTCGAGATCGGACCGACGACCACGGTCCGGGCGACCATCACGAACACCCGGACGACCGGGGTCCCGGCCCCGACGGCCTTCGAACTCCGCGACGGCGCCGCGCCCTCGAGTGCTCCGCAGTCGGTCATCGTCCCGTCGAGCATCGACGGCCTCCCGGCCACGCTCGCGCCACGGACGCCGACCGCGTTCACGATCCGATTCACCACGCCCGACCCGCCGGCGGCTCCGCTGCTGTTCTGGAACGGGGACGCCGTCGGCTCGTTCGACGCGGTCTTCCGCCTCGGCGACCCGCCGCCACCCGAGGAGTGAGCAACTCCTAGGGAGCCGTCGTCGAACTCGGTGCGACCGTGGTCGTCGTCGTGGTCGAGGTGGTCGAACTCGTCGTCGTCGAACTCGTCGTGGTCGAGGTCGAGGTGGTGGAGGTCGAGGTGGTGGAGGTCGAGGTGGTCGTCGTCGGTCCGGCACTGACCTTGATGACGACGACCGAGTCCTCACCCACCCGCTTGCCCGCCGCCGGAGCCTGGGCGAAGACGATGTCCACCCCGAAATCCTCGTTCGGCTCGGTGACCTCGGTGACCGAGAGCCCGGCGTTCTCCAGCCTCGTCAGGGCCTCCTGCCGGCGCAGACCGACCACGGCCGGCACGGTCACCCGCTCGCCGGCCCCGCCGCCACCGCTGGACACGAGTGCGAACGCGACGAGTGCGCCGACGACGACGAGCAGCGCGATCACCGTGGGGACCACCCATCGGCGGGACGAACCCCCGCCCATCCCGTCGTCGACGATCGCCGCCACCGGCGGCGCGGCGCCCGTGGCCACCGGCGGCATGGCCCGGGTCGCACCGGCGGCGACCGGGTTCGCCACGGTCGCGGGCGCGGCGATGCCCGCGGCCGCCCTGGCGAGTTCCGCCCGTGCCGTCGCGGCGTCGGCGATCCGGGTCGCCGGATCGCGGGACAGCAACCGCAGCACGACACCGTCGAGCACGAACGGCACCCCGGCGACCCGTTGGGACGGCGGGATCGGGACCTCACGCTGCACGGCGCCGGCGATCGTCGCGGCATCCGGCCCGTCGAAGGGTCGGGTCCCGGTGAGCGCCTCGTAGAGGGTCACCCCGAGCGCCCACACGTCGGCCGACGCGTCGACCGGTGCACCACGCAGGACCTCGGGCGAGCAGTACCCGGCGATGACGCGCGCGTCCTCCGGATCGGCGGCCGGCACCTGACCCCCGCGCAGGGTCGTGAGCTTGGACCAGCCCTCGCGCGAGAGGAGGACGGCGTCCGGCGACACCCCGCCGTGGACCGCGCCGGCCCGGTGGATCGCGTCGAGGGTGCCGGCGGTCGTCGTGGCGAGCGCGAGTGCTCGCTCCGGCGGGAGCGGGCCGTGCGATCGGAGCGTGTCCCCGAGCGTGCCGCCGTCGACGAACTCCATGGCGAGGTAGGCCGAGGCCGCGTCGGCCTCCCAGTCGTAGACGTCGACGATGCCCTGACCGCGCAGCGCCCCGGTCTCCTGAGCGGCGCGGCGGAGCCGATCGAGCGCGGCGGCGTCGGTGCGGGCCTCCGGGCGGAGCACCTTGAGGGCGACGGTCCGGTCGAGGTGGGTGTCGCGCGCCGTGACCACCTCGGTACCCCCGCCACCACCGAGTCGGCGGCCGGGCTCGTAGCGACCGGCGATCGGGACCGGGCCGTCCTGGGTCATCACTCGCTCCGGGTGGTCGATGGGCCGGTTCGGACGGGGGAACGCTAGCGAGGGAGGCGGTCGGGTGCGCGGCTGGCGGTTCCGGGGGCGCGCGCTGCTACGATGCGACGCCTCCCAGCGAGGTTCGAGCCCCCATCGTCTAGTGGCCCAGGAC
>JBEAXD010000240.1:0-7177 GCA_041159995.1 Actinomycetota bacterium
ATGCGGGCGGCTCGGGCGTTCACGTTCGAGGCGTTCGAACGGGCGGAGGCGACGGCGCACGCGGAGGGGGCTCCCACCCCCGTCGAGGCCCAGCGGATGCGGCAGGCGACGACGTACGCGACCCGGGTGGCCGCCGATGCCGCGCGCTTCGCATACACCTGGGCGGGCTCCGACGGCCTGCGGGAGCCGAGCGTGGTCGGTCGGTGCTTCCGGGACATCTCGGCGGGCACGCAGCACCTCTACGTCGACAACAACACCCTCACCGGGTACACCCAGACGTTGCTGGCGTTCGGCGACGCCTGAATCAGGCGAGCCGCACGGGGAGACGCTCGAGCCCGCGCAGGGTGAAGCCGCGCCACGGCGGATCCGCCTCGGTGGGCTCGATGGTGGTGAACCGGTCGAGCAGCGCGGAGAAGACGGCGACGCCCTCCGCCCGGGCCAGGTGTGCGCCGAGGCAGTGGTGGATGCCGAATCCGAACGACAGCGGTTGGTTCTCGGGTCGGGTGATGTCGAAGGTCTCGGGGTCGGTGAACCGCAGCGGATCACGGTTGGCGCCGCCGAGGAACTCCACGACCGTGGAGCCGGCGGGGATGGCGGAGCCGCCGAACTCGATCTCCTCGAACACGTAGCGGGCGTTGAGCTGCACGGGCGCCTCGTACCGCAGGGCCTCCTCGATGAAACCGGGCATGTGGTGGGCGTCCTCGCGCAGCAGCGCGAGCTGCTCCGGGTGGCGCATGAGGAGCCACAGACCGTTGCCGATGAGGTTGGTCGTCGTCTCGAACCCGGCCGCGAACAGCAGCACCATCGTGGTGATGAGCTCGGCCTCGGTGAGCCGATCACCCGCCTCCTCGACCGCGATGAGGGCCGACAGGAGGTCGTCCTCGGGCTCGGCCCGCTTCCGGGCCACGAGCTCGGTGAAGTAGGCGCGCATGCGAGCTCCGGCGGCGAGTCCGCGCTCGTAGGCCTCCGGCGCGGCACCGACCTCGAGCAGCACGATGATCTCCCGCACGACGTCGCGGAACGTCTCACGCTCATCGGCCGGCACGCCGACGAGTTCGCTGATGACGGTGGCCGGGAGTCGCCAGGCCAGCGCCTCCATCACGTCGACCGTGCCCTCCGCCGCCATGCGGTCGAGCAGCGGGGTCGTGAGCTCGTCGATGCGGGGTCGGAGATCCTCGATCCGCTTCGGGGTGAACTCCCGCGCGATGAGCCCGCGCAGGCGGGTGTGGTCGGGTGGATTCAGGAACAGGATCGAGCGCGTCCCGGGCTCCTCCGCCTCGCCGGCCCGGCGCCGGGATCCGCCCCGACCGTCGAGGGAGGGCGGTTCGACGTCCGCCGGGGTCTTGCCGAGCCGACCGTCGAGCAGTGCGGTCCGGCAGTCGTCGAAGCGCGACAGGTACCAGAGGTCGCCGGGCCCCCGGTGCACGGGCGCCTGCTCCCGCAGGGCCCGGTAGCGCGGGTACGGGTCGCGTTTGCCCTCGGGCGTGCCGAAGATCTCGGCGATGAGGGCGTCGGGGTGCTGGGTCATCGATCGCCTCGAGGCATCGTGGTCGGGAGGATCAGCGTCGCGCGTTCTTCACGAAGTCGTCGACCCCGTGCCCGGGCGCGAGGGGGGCGCCGGAGTACCAGCCACCCCGCAGGTGCCGGCGCACGCCGCCGGGCGGGTCCTCGGTGGCGCGGGCCGCCGAGTGCCAGAGATCGGCGTCGTGGAGCAGCACGTCCCCGTACTCGCAGTACAGGGCCTGCTCGCCCGCGATGCGTTCGAAGCCGAGCGGGATGCCCTCGGCCGGACCGCGGTGGCTGCCGGGGACGACCCGCAGGAACCCGTTCGCCGGCGAGGTCGCGTCGAGGTGGATCGTGAACGCGGTCGACGGCCAGATGTCGAGGTGCGGTCCCGACTGCCGGTCGGTGTGCCACCCGATGCGCGAGTAACCGGAGGTCGGACCGGGACGGGCGTCCTGGTACACCACGCCGAACCGCTCGTGATCCAGCAGCCAGGCCTCCGGTCCGAGGATGGCGCCGATCACCGAGGTGACGGCAGTCGCACGCACCATCGAGTCGGCGATCGCCGAGTGTCGGGTCGCGTAGTACACGTAGTTGACGGTGCGCACGGCGTCGCGGGCCACGGACGGATCGTCGAGCACGGTGTCGGCGTGCTGGTCGGTGAGCGTGCCGTCGAGCACCGCCCGCTGGAGCCGCTCCATGTCGACGGTGAGCGCAGCCAGTTCGGTCTCGGTGTGCACCCCGCGCAGCACCGCGTACCCGGTGGCCCGGTAGTGGTCGACCGCAGCATCCACCTCGCCCGGTCCGAACGCCTCCGTCATCCCGTCGCCCCCAGCGCCTCGACGACCTGCTCGCGCAGGACGTGCTTCATCACCTTGCCCGAGGTGTTGCGCGGGAGGGATGTCATGAACACGACGTGCCGGGGCTTCTTGTAGGAGGCGAGGTGCTGGCGCGAGATCTCGATCACCTGCTCGGCGTCGATGGGGACGCCGTCGCGGGGGACCACGGCCGCGCACACCACCTCGCCCCAGTGGTCGTCGGGCACGCCGACGACGGCCACCTCGAGCACGCCCGGATGACGGTGCAGCACCTCCTCGACCTCCCGTGAGGCGACGTTCTCGCCGCCGCTCACGATGATGTCCTTCTTGCGGTCGACGATGGTGAGCAGGCCCTCGGCGTCGAGTCGACCCAGGTCGCCGGTGCGCAGCCAGCCGTCCACGAGCGTCGTCGCGGTGGCCGCCGGATCCTCCCAGTACCCGGCGAACACCTGGGGGCCGTGCACCGCGATCTCCCCGGTCCCGCCGATCGGGAGGTCGACGAGGGCATCGGCCTCGGCGTCGACGATGCGCACGGCGGCGAGCGGGCCGGGTCGTCCGGCCGCGTGCAGCAGGTGCGGTTCGCCGGCGACGCCCCGACGGTGCTCGGCCGCACCCAGGAACACCGCGTTGCCCCCGAGTTCGGTCATGCCGTACCCCTGCGCGAAGTCGCACTGCCAGCGGTCCATCGCACGGCGGAGCACCTCGGCGGGCACCGCGGCCGAGCCGTACGCGATCTGTCGGAGGCTGGCCAGGGCGGCGGGCGTGGCGTCGTCGTGCTCGAGCAGCGCCGAGACCATGGTGGGCGCGAGCGAGGTGTTCGACACGCGGTGGGCGGCGGTGAGGGCGATGAACTCGTCGACGTCGAAGCGGCGCACGAGCACGACGGGTCGCGCGTGCATGTGCATGATGAGGAGGTTGTACCCGGCCACGTGGCACAGCGCGAACGCGAGCAGGTACACGTCGTCCGGTGCGACCGGGCGGCCGAGCGCGGTGTTCGTCGCCGCCGCGACCATCGCCCGGTGGGTGAGCAGCGCGCCCTTCGGCGTGCCGGTCGTCCCGCTCGTGAACAGCACCCACGCCAGATCGTCGTCCGTCGGGTCGGGGAGGTCGACCTCCGGGGGGTCGGCGGTGAACGCGTCGTAGGTCCGCTCGGCCCCGTCGATGGTGACGACGGTGTGCACCGTGGAGTCCGCCAGTGCGGGCCGGAGGGCCTCGACGAGCGCGGTCTCCCCGATGAGCACCGAGGCGCGGGTCCGGCGGATCTGCTCGGCCCACTCGCTCGGGTGCAGCCGGTAGTTGAGGGGGACCAGCACCCGACCCGCACGGGGAACCGCGTAGTACGCGTCGACGAACGGGAGGGTGTTCTCGGAGAGGAAGGCGATCCGATCGCCGGGACGCGTGACCGCGGCGATCGCGCGGGCCAACCGATCGACCCGGGCCGAGAGTTCGGCGAAGCTGATGGTCGCGCCGTCGACGAGCACCGCGGGCGCGTCGGGCGAACGGACCGTCGCGCGCAGGAGCAGGTCGTGGATGCGCACGACGCCCCGGACTACTCCGCCGTCTCGACCGAGAACTGCACGCCCGGCTGGCTCGCCGCGAACTCCGGGGTCAGGTACGCCTCGTACCCGGGCTGCCCTGCGAGTTGTACGAGCAGGAATGCGATCGTGTACTCCTCGATGAGCCGGTTCGCCCGGGCGATCGGCATGAGCCCCGGGGCACATCCGGTCTTCGCGTACTCCTCGACCGTCGTGATGAGGATCTCGGGGGCATCCGGGAACTGTGACTTCAGCGACTGGTAGTAGCAGACGTCGTCGAACGAGTGGTGGGCGGCGTTCTCGAGGTCCACGCGGTACAGCGGGCGACCCGGGATGAGTTCCCACGGCCGCTCGGTGTTGTCCTCGATCGTGGTCGTGGTGTCCTTCGTGCCACTGATGAGCATGGTCGGCACGTCGAGGCGCTCGAGCTCCGCGTCGGTCATCGGGACGGTGTACGGCGCGAGGCCGACCACGGCGCGCACCTTCGCGTTCGCAGCCACCCCCCGGTGCCCGGTCGGTGTCGCGAGCGCGGTGAACCCGCCGTAGGAGTGACCGATGACGCCGATGGCGTCGGCGCGGATGGACCCGGAGAGCAGGTCGCCCCCGCCGGTGGTGCGGGCGATCGCATCGTCGATGATCGCGGTGATGTCGTTGAGGCGGTTGATCTCGTTCTGGGCGCGCCCGACCGTCTGGCCGGTGACGCCGTCGAGCGCGGTGTTGCCGGTGTGGTCGGCAGCGATCACCACGAATCCGTGGCTGGCGAGGGTCTCGGTCAGGAACGAGGACACGAACCGCAGGCCGCCGGATCCGTGCGAGTACACGACGAGCGGGAACGGGCCCTTCGTGGAGACGGGCAGCCCGCTGTACGCGTTGCGTGCCGGGATGACGACCCCCGGGATGACGGTGTAGCCCGCGGCCCGTGCGCCCTCCGCCCGACTCGGGTCGGCCGGGTACCAGACGTCGACCGTCAGCGTGCGACCCGGCTGGCCGGCGTTCGGCACCGTGTAGGTGTCCCGGCCGACGGCGAAGGGTCCGGGTCGGTCGGGCGGCGGGCCGGCGGCCGCGGCCTTCGCCCGGGCGTCCTCGGTGTCACCCGAGGATCCCGAGCCGCAGGCGGTGAGGGTCGCGGCGGTGGCGAGGACGAGCGAGAGGGCGATGAGGCGGAACCGGGAGCGGGGCACGGACCGGGAGGCTACGGCCTCCGCCCGCACGGGGTGGCACGCTGGGGTCGTGCACTACCTGCGGATCTGGGCCGACGCGGACGGGGAGAGCCACCTCGAGGAGGTGACGCGGCCCGTCCTCGTGCAGGCGGCCGAGCCCGGGGTCGCCGCCCTCCATCTCGCCGATCCGGTTGCGATCGATCGGGCGCAGTTCCTCGAACTCGACGGCGACCGCCAGGACCCCGACTGGCACACCGCGCCGCGCCGGCAGTTCGTCGTGTTCCTCGACGGATGGGTGCGGATCGAGGTCAGCGACGGCGAGGTGCGCACGCTCCCCGCGGGGAGCGCGGTGCTCGTCGAGGACCTCACCGGCCGGGGCCACATCACGACGCACGAACCCGGGTGGCGGCGCGTGCTGCTCCTACCGCTCGATCCGGACTGACCCGCAGCCGTCGCGCGCTCAGGCCTCGGGGCCGATCGCCTTGCGCAGACGACGCAACGCGTGCCCCCGCGGGTAGTCGTCCACCCGCCCCGTCTCCTCGTACCCGCGGTGCCGGTAGAACGCGGGGGCCTGGAAGTCCATCGTGTCGAGGACGACCTGGGTCGCCCCGCGTCGTGCCGCCTCCCGCTCGAAGGCGGCGAGCAGCGCGCCGCCGATCCCGGTCCGCCGTCGCGATCCCTCGACCCACAGGAGGTCGACCTCGGCGGTGCCGCCCCACACCCAGCCGAAGATGCCGGCGACGATCTCGCCGACGTCGTCACGCTGCAGGGCGAGCAGCCGTTCGGCGGGACCGACGTCGGTCGCCGCGAGGTTGAACTCGGTGATCCGCTCGTGGAGGAACTCGATCGCGCTGCGCTCGGCGACCCGCTCGAACCGGATGTCCTGTGCATCCACGGTCCCAGCATGGCCTACCCTCGCCGTGTGGACCAGCGGGCGTGGGACGAGCGGTACGCGGGGGCCGACCTCGTGTGGACGGCCGAGGCGAACCGGTTCCTCGTCGCCGAGGCGGCCGACCTCGCGCCGGGACGTGCCGTGGATCTCGCGGCGGGGGAGTGCCGCAACGCGGTGTGGCTCGCCGAGCGCGGCTGGGCGGTCGATGCGGTCGACTTCTCGGCGGTCGGCCTCGACAAGGGGATCCGGTTGGCCGAGCACCGAGGGGTCGCGGCTCGGGTGCACCCGACGGTGGCCGATCTCGCAGGATGGGTGGCCGAGGTCCCGTACGACCTCGTGCTCGTCGCCTACCTGCACCTGTCCCGACCGTTGCGGGACCGGGTGTACGCCACCGCCGCAGCGGCGGTGGCGGCGGGGGGCACGCTGCTGGTGATCGGGCACGACCTCACGAACCACGAGCAGGGGTAGGGCGGGCCGAAGCACCCCGCGGTGCTCACGACCGCGCCCGATCTGACCCCGTTCCTCGGTGATCTCGAGGTCGTGCGGGCCGAGTCGGTGGAACGACCGGTCCTCACGCCGGAGGGGGAGCGGATCGCGATCGACCACGTGCTGCGGGCGGTGCGCAGGGCCTAGCGTCGGGCCCCGTGGATCTCGACCTCCTCATCCGTGGCGGCACGCTCGTCGACGGCACGGGCGCGCCGGCCCGGGTCGCGGACGTCGGCGTCGCCGACGATCGGATCGTGGCGGTCGGCTCGATCGATGCTCGGGCGACCCGGGTGATCGACGCGCGGGACCGGCTCGTCACGCCGGGGTTCGTCGACCTCCACACCCACCTCGACGCGCAGATCGCGTGGGATCCCATGCTCACGTCCTCGTGCTGGCACGGGGTCACGAGCGTCGTGCTCGGGAACTGCGGTGTGACGTTCGCGCCGGTGCGACCCGCCGACCGCGAGTACCTGGCCGAGATGATGGAGTCGGTCGAGGACATCCCGAAGCGCAGCATCCTCGACGGTCTGCCGTGGTCATGGGAGACCTACGGCGAGTACCTCGATGCGCTCGAGGCGATGCCGAAGGGCATCAACGTGGGCGGCATGGTCGGTCACTGCGCCGTGCGGTACCACGCGATGGGCGAGCGCAGCCTCAGCCTCGAGCCGGGTGCGCCACCCTCGGCCGCCGACCTGGCCGCGATGTGCGCCCTCGTCGACGAGGCGATCGCCGCCGGCGCGCTCGGCGTATCGACCTCCCGCACCCTGCGTCACCGGGTGCCCG
>JBEAXD010000096.1:0-7033 GCA_041159995.1 Actinomycetota bacterium
AGCAGGTCGAGGTCGAGCACGGTGGCGCCGATGCTACCGACGGCGGAGCATGCGACGCGCCGGTAGCATCGCCCGCCGTGACCGACGCTGCTGCTGCCACCCCGCTCGGGACCGGGACCACGGTCTTCACCAACCCGCCGGTGTCCGGGACCTGGCGCATGCTCGACACCCCCGACGACGTGCTCGACCTCATGGACGAGGGGGCCGAGGGGATCGTCGCCGGGGTGCAGGACGCGGGGGCGACCTTCCTCGCCCCGATCTTCCACGAGCTCACCGCGGTCGTGTGCTTCTCGGGCACCCCGATGAGCCACATCGGCATCGTCAGCCGCGAGTACCGGGTGCCCTGCGTCATGGCGACCGAGATGGCGGAGCGCCCCGGGAACGGTACGACCGTCGAGGTCGACTGCACCGCCGACACGGGCGTCGTGCGGAGCCTCGGGTGAGGGTGCCGGGCACGGACCCCGATCGCACGGCGGTCCAGACCACGCTCGACTACCACGGGCGCATCTCGCAGGCGATGACCGTCGAGCGCACCGCGCTCGCCTCCGCGCTCATCCCGGTGACGCCGTACATCATCGTCTCGGCGATCGAGGCCTACCGCCGGTACCCGGCGATGATGCGCACGATCGCGGCGGCGATGGATCCGGCCGAGATCGGGCGTCTCGGGCGACACCCCGGCAACCAGATCGATCCGGTGCACCTGTGGTCGATCGCGAACATCCCGCTCGTGGGCCGTCAGGTCTTCGCACCGGTGGGCCTGCTCGACCCGACGACCGACCTGCCCACCCTCGCGACGGTCTTCGACTTCTGGGAGCCGGTGGCCCGGGCGTACCGCGACGACGGCACCCGGCAGGCCTGGGACGCGGGTCTGCGGACCCACGGCTACGACCGGGAGGTCATCGACCGCCTCGTCGCCGCGGCGCGCCCGGTCGTCGACGCCGACACGCGGGCGCGGATCGGACGGGCGAACGCGGCGCTGACCTCGTTCCTGTTCCTCCTCTACTTCGACACCCGCGCGGGCTACCAGGACACCGGCCCGTACGACCTCGGTGACGGGCGCGTGCTGCTCGTACGCGACTTCAACGAGTTCGGGGTCGGACACTTCCCCTGGAGTTCCGAGGTCTGTGGCGAGCTCCCGCACGCGAACCTCACGCTCGGCCTCGTCCTGCGCGATGTCGCCGTCACCTGCAACGACTGGGGCACCTCGATCACCGATCCGTCCGACTACCTCGAGCACCTCGAGGCGATCGCGATCGTCGATCCGACGGACGGGGGTTGGACCGAGGTCGGGCTCGACGCGCTCGCCGACATCACAGCTGCGGTGCACCGGGCCCAGCGCACGCTCTACCGCCTCATCGCGGGCATGAGCCGCAAGGAGAAGATCGACGCCGGGGCGTACGTGTACTTCTCCTTCCTCCTGCCGTTCGCGCGCATCGCCGGGGTCGAGCACGACCTCGACTGGACGGTGCCCCGCGACAGCATGGACCTCTACGACCTCGTGTCGATGATCGACGAGACCCCGGCACCGATCGAGGCCGATCCGAACGTTCCGTACTACCCACCCGTGGCGTAGCGGGTGCGGCCGCGTCCCACGCCCGTGTCGGTCGGCATCGAGTGGGTCGGTCCGCTGCGGGCCGACGTCGACGTGCTCGGGGGGTTCGTGCGGCTCACCCGGGGCGAGGACGGCCACGCCTGGGCCTGGGCCGCGGCGGTCGGACCGGGGATCGGGACGATCGCGCTGCGCGACCATGAACTCGGCTTCCCGCGTCGCGGGCACGCGGTGCGCGGCGATGGCATCTGGCTCGACCTGGTCGAGGAGGCGCCGGGGGAGCACTGGAGCGTGGGGCTCGAGTCGTTCGCACTCCGCTACGCGACCGTGACGGACGCGCTCACCGGCGAACGGGGCGAGCGATTGCCGTTCGGGCTCGAACTCGAGTGGGAGGTGCTGCCCGATGCGGGGGACGCGACCCCCGCTCGCGTGCCGGGCCGTGTGCACGGCGTGGTGCTCGTCCACGACCAGCGCTTCCCGATCGAGGCGGGCGGGTTCCTGTGTCTCGACGAGGCGCTCCCGCCGGTGCGCGACCCGTGGCGTTGTGCGTGGCACGACGCCGAGGGTGTGCCGCACGGTGGCGAGGGGCGCGCGCCGGCCGCGGAGTTCCTCGATCTCGCGACGGTCATCATCCCGTGCGGGGCCGAACGTCTCGACCGGTCGATCGTGGCCGTCGCGGTGGAGGGCCGACCACCGGGCGCCGGATGGTCCGAGGTGCGCCGCGCGATCGACGCCCCGGCCTGAGCCGTCAGAACGACAGCGAGGAGAGTCCCGACTCCCAGCCGGCCGCCCGATCGACCGCGACGCGCCAGCGATCCCGGTCGAGCGGGGTCCCCGGTTCGACGACCGTGCGCGGTCGCCACGCGGCACTCAGGTCGTCGACGCCCGAGAACGCGCCGACCGCGACGAGACCGAGGAGGCCGGCGCCGAGGGTGGTCGCCTCGAGGACGGGCGAGATCTCGACGGTGCGCTGCGCGGCATCGGCGAGGGCCTGCACGAAGGTGGCGTTGGCGCTCATGCCGCCGTCGATGCGCAGGGTCGGGAGCGCGAGTCCCGCGTCCGCCTCGGCGGCCTCGACGAGGTCCGCGCCGCGGTGTGCGACGCCCTCGAGCACCGCACGGGTGATGTGGGCGCGTGTCGTACCTCGGGTGAGCCCGAGGAGCGCGCCGCGCGCGCCGAAGTCCCACTGCGGGGTGCCGAGACCGAGGAGTGCGGGGACGAACGCGACACCACCGGTGTCGGGCACCGACGCCGCGAGTGCATCGGACGCGGCCGAGGACTCGAGGATGCCGAGGTCGGAGACGAGCCACTCGACCGCGGTCCCGGCCGACAGCATGATCGCCTCGACCCCCCAGGTCGTCGAGCCGGCGTGGCGCCAGCCGATGATCGGGAAGGTGCCGGCCGCACTGCGGGCCTCGGTCGCCGGCGGCGTGGTGCCGGTGCACGCGTCGAGCATGCCGCCGGTCCCGAACGTGATCTTGGCGAGACCCGGGTGGACGCAGCCCTGTCCGAGCATCGAGGCCTGTTGGTCGCCGGCCAGCGCGACGATCGGCGGTGCGCCGTCCAGCGCGTCGGCGGCCCCGATGGGTCCGCACGAGTCGACGATCGTGGGCAGGCTCCCGCCGTCGATCCGCAGCGCACCGAGCGGGAGGTCGTTCCAGCCGTGTGCGCCCGGTGCGGCGAGGCCGGTGACCGCGGCGTTGGACGGGTCGGTGACGTGGAGTCCACCTCGGGAGAGGGTCCACGCGATCCACGAGTCGACCGTGCCGAGGCAGAGGTCCCGCGAGCGGTCCGCATCGAAGGTGTCGAGCGACCACGAGTACTTCGTGGCGGACTGGTTGGGCGCGAAGCGCAGCCCCCGGCCCTGGAGCTCGAGGCAGGTGAACACCGTGCGGAGGTCCTGCCATCCGATCCCCGGCCCCACGGGCTCACCCGTGCTGCGGTCCCAGACCACCGTGGAGGCCCGCTGGTTCGTGATCGCCACGCCGTCGACGGGTCCGTGGGTCGCGAGGGTGGCCCGGGCCACCTCGAGTGCGGTGCGGGCGAGGAGGGCGGCGTCGAACTCCACCATGCTCGGCGCGGGGGAGGTGGGCAGCAGCGGACGGGCGGTCTCATGGGTCACCCGCGCGTCATCGCGCACGATGCTCGCCCGGACCGAGGAGGTGCCGACGTCGACGACGAGGATGCTGCTCACCGGACGGTCATGGCCACGCCGGCCCACCCCAGGGGTCGGGGAGACCGAGCTTGCCGGGATTGAGGATGCCGTTCGGGTCGAGGGCCCGCTTCACGTCGACGAGGACACCGTGCGCCGCGCCGAGGGCCTCGGCGATGAAGCGGGAGCGGTTGAGTCCGACGCCGTGGTGGTGGGAGAGCGCGCCGCCGTGCGCGAGCACGGCCCGCTGGCCCGCATCCCACGCGGCCCGGTAGTAGGCCTCACGGCGCTCGGCGCCCGGGTTGCCGGCGAAGGTGAAGTAGAGGCAGGCACCGTCCGGGTACGAGTGCGACTGGTGTGCGCTCGCGACCATCGTGCCCTCGACGGCGCGGATCGCGCTCGTCGCGGCTCGGTAGATGTCGGCACACGCGCCCCAGGGCGCGGAGATCTCCATCGTGTCGACGACGTAGCCGCGGGTGATGAGGGCCTCGAGGGCGCTCACGTCGTTGCGGTGGCCCATCCACTGCTCGACGTCGCGCTCGTCGAGCGTCTCCCCGCCGCACGCGCGTGCCTCCTCCTCGACGATGCGCATCGTGGCCTCGACGATGGCCGGATCGCCCTCGTCCATCACGAGGAGCACCTGACGGTCGCCGGTCCGGTAGGACCGGTCGCCCTCGATCTCGTCGTAGTGGCGCAGCACGGCCGGGCGGGCCCCGCGACGCATGATGCGCCGGCACACCTCGAGGCCGTCGGCGAACGTCGCGAACGAGTACGCGGCGCGCTGTTCGGTGGCGGGAGCCGGGTGGAGGCGCAGGGTCACCTCGGTGACGATCCCGAGCGTGCCCTCGGACCCGACGAAGAGCTGGGTGAGGTCGGGTCCGACCGCCGCCCGCGGGGCGCCACCGGTGCGGATGATCCGGCCGTCGGCCAGCGCCACCTCGAGGCCCGTGACGATGTCCTCGATCTTCCCGTATCGGGTCGAGTACTGACCCGCGCCGCGGCAGGCGATCCAGCCGCCGACCGTGGAGAGGTCGATCGACTGCGGCCAGTGGCCCGCGGTGACGCCGTGCTCGGTCCGCAGGGTCTCCTCGAACCAGGTGCCGAACGTGCCCGGCCGGACGCGCACGAGCATGGAGTCGAGGTCGACCTCGACGATGCCGTCGAGCGCGGTCAGGTCGAGGAGCACGCCGCCGTGCACCGGCACGCTCGCGCCGCACACACCCGAGCGGCCGCCCGCCGCGGTGACCGGGATGCGGGCCTCGTCGCAGACGCGCAGGACGGCGGCGACCTGGGTGGCGTCGGCCGGCCGCACGATCGCGGCGGCGCGGGCGGCGACCTCCCCGTCGAGCGCCCAGATCATCGCGAGGGGCCACCAGTCGCGGCTCGCCTCGACGATCTCGCCGTCGACGGTGCTCACCGTGGCGCCGGTGGCGAGGAGCGCGTCGATCTGGGTGGGGGTGATCTCGACCCGGGTGGCGGCGAGGTGCCCGGTGACGGTGGCCGGGTCACCGGCGATCGCGATGGGTGGGGTCGGTTGGCCGGACGGGCTCACTCGGGTCCTCTCGGGTCGATCGGGTCGACGGGCAGGCGTCAACCTAGAGCCTCCACCACCCCGGTCGCGAGGCCTCCGGGACCGGGCCGGGGGCCACCGATCACCGGGCGACGTCGGCGGTGCCTCAGGCGCCGAGGGTCCGGTCGATGGCCGCTCCCGGGCCGCCGACGGTGCTCTCGGGGAGCGCGCTCACCGCGCGCTCGTGGGCGATCGACGCGGTGTACGCCGCCACCTCCGACCGGGTGCGTGCGTCGTCCCATCCGAGTTCACGGGCCATGAGGTCGGCGACCGCCGGGGCGGCGGCCAGGCTCGCATCCCGGGCGATGATCCGGGCCCGGGTGCGCCGTTCGAGGACGTCGGCGAGGGTGCCCGCCATCTCCTCCCGGATCGCGTAGATCGCCTCGGCCCGCAGGTACGGGAGGCCCGGGATGAGGGGCTCGGCGAGGGCGGGGTCCGAGTGGGCGAGGCTGAGCACGTCAGCGCCGAGTGAGCCGTAGCGACCCCGGAGGTGCTCGTCGGCCGGCTGGGATCCCTCGGCCCCGAGGAGCCGGAGCTTCTTCGTACGCGACTTCGCCCGCACGTCGAGACGCTCAGCGACCGCATCGACGGTGTCGGCGGCCATGCGCCGGTAGGTCGTCAGCTTCCCGCCGGTGATCGTCGTGACCCCGCCGGCGGAGGTGCTCACCCCGTGCTTGCGCGAGAGGTCCTTCGTCTTGTCCCCGACGCTGCCCCCGGCGATGAGTGGACGGAGACCCGCCCACACGCCGGTCACGTCCGCGTGCGTGAGTGGCTCGCTCATGGCGAGGTTCATCGCATCGAGGCAGTACTGCACGTCCTCAGGCGTGCACTGCGGGTCGTCGGAGTCGCCGTCGTAGTCGGTGTCGGTCGTCCCGATGTAGGTGAAGTCGCCCCAGGGCACGACGAAGATCGACCGCCGGTCCTTGGGCACCGGCACGATCGTGGCGATGTCGTTGCGGACCTTCTCCCACGGCACGGTGATGTGGATGCCCTTGGCCGGTCGGATGGATCGGGGGTCCGCACCCTCGTCCATCGCCCGCACCGAGTCCGACCACACGCCCGCCGCGTTGACCACGGCGCGGGCCCGGACGTCGAACTGCCGTCCGTCGGCCTCGACCGTCGCGCCCCGCACCGTCCCGGCCGCGTCCTTCAGCAGATCGACCACGGCGGTGTGGTTCGCCACGGCGGCGCCGTGGGCCGCCGCAGTGCGGGCGACGGTGAGGGTCAGCCGGGAGTCGTCGACCTGGGCGTCGTAGTAGATGTACGCGCTCGCGAGGTTCGCCTCGCGCAGGGTCGGCATGTGCTCGAGCGCCCGATCCTTCGAGATGCGTCGGTGGATCTTCCCGCTGCGCACGCCGCCGGTGAGGTCGTACAGCCACAGGGCGGAGCCCAGGGCACGAGCGATCTTCGGATTCATCAGCCCGTCGCGGGTGAGCACCGGGATGAGGAACGGCAACTCGCGCACGAGGTGCGGCGCGTTGCGCAGCATGATCGTGCGCTCGTACAGCGCCTCGTAGACGAGCCCGAACTCCTTCTGCTGCAGGTAGCGGAGGCCGCCGTGCGCGAGCTTGGAGGACTTCGAGGATGTGCCCGAGGAGAAGTCGTCGCGCTCGACGAGTGCCGTGCGCAGGCCCCGGGATGCCGCGTCGAGGGCCACGCCGACGCCCGTGATCCCCCCGCCGACGACGAGCACGTCGAAGGCCTCGGTCTCGAGACGGGCGATGGCCTGGGCGCGGTCGAAGGTCGTCGGCACGGCCGGGAG
>JBEAXD010000041.1:0-8074 GCA_041159995.1 Actinomycetota bacterium
CCGCGCCGCCGCCGACGAGCGAGAAGTCCTGCTCGCAGGCCTCGAGGATCCGCTGCCGGTACTCGACGAGCTTGGCATCGAGCAGGTCGACCTTGATCTTGCGACCCTCGATGCCACCGGCCGCGTTGCACCACTCGGTGAACACGGTGGCCGCGTCGAAGAGCTCCTGGTTGAGACCGGGTCGACCGGCGAAGCCGGGGTCGGCGACCGTGCCCACGCGGATCTCGGTGTCGGTCACGCCCTGAGCGGTTGCGCCCTTGGCGTCACCGGGCCCGCACACCTCGCCGAGCGAGCCGAACGAGCCCGAGGCCGCAGCGTTGCCGCCGCCGGTGGTGTCGGTCGATCCGCCGTCCGAGCTGTCGCTCCGGCTGCAGGCCCCCGCGACGAGCGAGAGCGCGAGTGCGCACACGACCGTGCGGGCGATGATCCGTCCTCGCATGGAGTTCCCCCTGTTCGACGCCACCCGACGTGGCGAACGGGCAGTATCGCAGGCCCGGGGCCGCGATGCGAGACACGGGGACCCGCGGGACGTCCTCGGCGTCGGCCCGGCCACCGGCCGCTCTCGGAGCCGACGCCGGGACCGGGGGCGATCCGTCGGGGCTCAGCCGGTCGGGCCGACGTGGAAGCGGGCCGCCCAACGCCGGTACTCGAGGATCGGACCGTCGACGTCCGAGAGCGCCGGCCGGGGGACGAACGCCTTGTGCTCCCAGATCGGCACGTCCTCCCGTGCCTGCTCGTCGATGTGCCCGACGTACAGGTCCGCGATCTCCCGGGCCTCCGACTCGGTCCCGGTGCGTCGAACCGTGAAGTGGAACCGCAACTCGCAACGGTCGCGTTCGATCGGGGTCTGCGTGGCGATCAGCAACGTGTCCACGAACCCGATGAACCGAGTGGCCGAGATCCCCGGTCCGTACTGGTGGACCTCGATCTCACCCGGGAAGTCTCCGAACGGGGTCTTGAGTTCGACGACGGTGCGGATGTGCGCGATGTCCCCCGAGCCGTCGTACTCGGCGATCACCGGCGGCTCGTCGGCGAGGTGCACGATCGGGAAGTGGCAACGATCGATACCGTTCTCCCCCAACTCCTGGACCGAGGTGTTGATCACGTACGAGCGGACGATGAACGGCAGGTAGTCGGGGTCGTCCGTCTCCGGCATTTCCGGCACGTCGAAGGTCGGCGGAGCGCCGAGCGGGTGGACCCATGCGAGCACGAGGCCATTCCGTTCGATCACCGGATGCGTGCGCAACCGCGCCCGGCCATTGGTGCGGTCGCTGTATGGGATGCGGCAGTTCAGACCATCGGGCCCGAACTCCCAGCCGTGGAAGGGACAGACGATCGACTCCCCCTCGACGCGACCGCCCACGCCGAGGTGCGCACCGAGGTGCGGGCACCACGCGTCCGCGCAGACCGCGGCCCCGCCGACGGTGCGCCACACCACGACGTCGCGCTCGCACACCCGGACCGACTCGAGGTCACCCGGCGAGAGATCGGCGGAGTCGGCGACCCGGAACCACCCGAACGGCACGGGAATCGTGCCGGTGAGCGTCACGACCCGATACCCGGCGTCGGCTACTCGGGCTTCTGCGCGCCGACGACCCACATGGCGAAGAACTGCGAGCCCCCGCCGTAGGCGTGACCCATCGCCTTGCCGCTGCGCATCTCGACCTGGTGACCGCCGGCCATGCCCCGCACCTGCTGGGCGGCCTCACCGAAGCGGATCATGCCCGATGCTCCGATCGGATTCGAGGACAGCACACCGCCGGAGGGGTTCCACGGGATGTCCCCGTCGAACGCCGTGGCTCCGGCCTCGGTGAGCTTCCAGCCCTCCCCGACCTCGGCGAACCCGAGGTTCTCGAGCCACATCGGCTCGTACCACGAGAAGGGCACGTAGACCTCGGCACAGTCGAGGTCCGTGCGTGGGTTCGTGATCCCGGCCTGACGGTACACATCGGCCGCACAGTCCTGCCCGGCCTGCGGGTTGATCTGGTTGCGGCGGGCGAACATCGTCGGCTCGGACCGCATCGAGGTGCCGTGGACCCAGGCCACCGGGTTCGGAGCCGCCGACGCCACCGACTCGCTCCCCAGCACCATCGCCATCGCGCCGTCGGAGGACGGGCAGGTGTCGAGGTAGCGCAGCGGGTCCCACAGCAGGAAGGACTCCTCGACCATCTCGAGCGTGATGTCGGGCAGGTGGAGGTGCGCACGCGGGTTGCGGAGCGCATTGAGGCGATCCTTCACCGCGACGAGGTGCCCGATGTGCCGCGGGGCCCCGCTCTGGGAGATGTAGGCGCGGATGATCGGCGCGAAGTACCCACCCGCGCCGGCGACGAGCGGCGGCGCGAACGGCATCGGGACCGAGAGGCCCCAGGTCGCGTTCGACTCCGACTGCTTCTCGTACGCGACCGTGAGCACGCGCTCGTGGACACCCGACTGCACCAACTTGGCCGCCACGATGGCGGTCGACCCGCCCACCGAGCCCGCCGTGTGGACGCGGATCATCGGCTTGCCCGTCGCGCCCAGTGCATCGGCGAGGTAGAGCTCCGGCATCGCGACACCCTCGAACATGTCGGGGGCCTTCCCGATGACGACCGCATCGATGTCGGACCAGGTCATGCCGGCGTCCTCGATCGCCTCCTGCGCGGCCTCGCGCACGAGCCCGGCCATCGAGACGTCCTTGCGGGCCGCGCGGTGGTGGGTCTGACCCACCCCGACGACGGCGCACCGTTGCTTCGCCATGCTCACTCACCCTCCAGGACGCAGACCAGGTTCTGCTGCAACGCCGGGCCCGAGGTCACGTGGGCCACCCCGCGGTTCGCGTCGCCGGCCGCGATGCGGCGCGCCACCTCGCCGATGCGGACGAGGCCGGCCGACATCACGCCGTTCGCGGCCAGCGGCCCGCCCGACGGGTTGACGACGGCCGGGTCGACGCCGAGCGCCTCGGCGAGGATGAGGACCTCGTGGCTGAACTGCGCGTGCACCTCGGCCACGTCGATCGGACCGTTCCCCACGCCGGCGGCTCGGGCGGCGATCGCCGTCGATTCGGACCTCGTCAGGTCCCGGGAGCCGAGCGCGTGCGGTTCGATCCGGTGATCGATCCCCCGGATCCAGACCGGCCGCTTCGACACCCGCCGAGCGAGGTCGTCCGCCGCGAGCACGATCGCCGCCGCACCGTCGGTCGTCGGGAAGATGTCGCTGGCCCGCAGCGGGTCCGCCACCATCGGCTCGGCGAGGAGCGCGTCCGCCGTGGCGTTCGCGTCGGCGCGGATCGCCTGTGGGGTCGATGCGCCGTCCCGCAGGGCGCGGGCGGCCACCTCGGCGAGGTCGCGCTCGGTCCGGCCGCTGGCGTCGAGGTAGGCCCGGGCCTGCAGCGCCGCCATGTCGACCATCGACGGCCACAGCGGGGCCACGTAGTACGGGTCGTACTGCAGGGTCATGATCTCGTGCACGTCACCCTGGGACGGCTTGCCGAACCCGTAGACCAGCGCCGAGTCGACCTCGCCGGTCTGGATCGCGACCCAGGCCTCGTAGAGCGCCCACGCGCCGTCCATCTCGACGTGGCTCTCGCGGATCGGCGGCCATGCGCCGACCGCGTCGAGCCCCATCACGAAGGAGAACGGTCCGCCCTGGAGGTAGTCGAGGCTGCCGGAGCAGGTGAACCCGATCTCCTCGCGAGCGATGCCGGAGGCGGCGATCGCCTCGCGCACCACCGGCACGATCATCTCGACCTCGTTGTGGGCCAGTTCCTTCGGGCTGGTCGAGTAGGCGAAGGAGACGACGGCGACGTCACGCATCAGAGGTAGTCCTTGTACTCGTCGTAGGCGGCATCCGGTTCTCCGGTCGGCTCCCACCACTCGATGCTCCGGTGATCCGCGGCCAGATCGTCACGCCACTTCGCCCTGACGCGCATGCCCATGCGCACCTCGTCCACCTCGCAGCCACGGATGAGGCCGAAGAAGGTGTTGTTCGCACCGTCGAGGAGCACCTGGGCCGACGCGTACGGGATCTCCGGCGCGAGGTCGGACAGGCCGGGGATGTTGACGATGCAGAAGGTCGTGACGATCCCGGAGTCGCGGACCTCGACCTCGACGCTCGTGGGCTCCCCCGTCGTGGGGTCGGTGCCGCGGGAGGCCGCGTAGACGTCCTCACTGCCCGGTGCGCGGCCGCCGATGATCTTGCCCTCGGCGAGGCCGAGCAGGAACCGCGAGGTCGCGGCTCCGGCCGAGATCTCGAAGTCGAGGCGTCCGGTCGAGACGATCCCGGTGACGTCGTCGTGGTCCATCGCATCGAAACCGGGGATCGCCGGGACCTCGGGGATCGGGTCGCCGTCGGCGTACGGCACCCACGCCTCGATGTCGGCGACACCGCCGACCCGTTCGACGCGCCAGCGCGGGATGACGCGCATCCCGGTGCTCATGCCCGCGGCGGACGGCACGTCGACCATGTGGAGCATCGCGGTGTCGGCACCGTCCGGACGGATGAGCGCGAACGCGAACGGGCGGTCGAGTCGGTGCTTCTCGGGCCGGGGCGCGTCGACCCAGGACCAGGACAGGACCGTGCCGGCCGGCCCGACCGCGACGAAGTCGTCGACGGAGGTGGGGGCGGCGGTGACCGGGTCGTACTCCGTCGGCGGCACGAGCACCCGCCCATCGGCGAGGCGCACGCCCTCGAGTCGCCCGTCGCGCAGGCCGGTGAGGAACCGGCCGACGATCGGGCCGACCGATCGGGTGTAACCGCCCGGGTACTCGAGCGAGTGCCGGGCGAGGAGCGGTTCGGTCACCGTGGTTCCCCTTCGTGCATGGTGCGGGACGCGGGTCGCGAGGAGCCCGTTGCGCCCGAGTACGGAGCCGTCAGCGGTTGCGGACGGGCAGGTGCTTCACGCCGTTGATGAGGTTCGAGTGCAGTCGTTCGATCTCCCCGGCCTGGGTCATGGTCGGGATCCGGGTGAGCATCTCCTCGAACATGACCCTGATCTCCATCTTGGCGAGGCTCGCCCCGAGGCAGTAGTGCGGGCCCCGGCCGCCGAACGCGATGTGCTCGTTCGGCGTGCGACCGATGTCGAAGGTCTGCGCATCGGGGAAGACGTCCTCGTCCCGGTTCGCCGACCCGTACCAGACGGTGACCTTGTCGCCCTCCTTGATCGGCACGCCCCGGATCTCGGTGTCCTGGGTCGCCGTGCGTCGGAAGTACATGACCGGACTCACGTACCGGAGCATCTCGTCGACCGCGGTGTCGAGCAGCCCCGGCAGGTCGGCCTGCAACCGGGCCATCTGGTCCGGGTGCTGCATGAGCGTGTACATGCCTCCGGAGATCAGGTTGCGCGTCGTCTCGTTGCCGGCCACCGACAGCAGCAGCACGAACACGTTGAACTCGATGTCCGAGAGCTTCTCGCCATCGAGTTCGGCGTTGATGAGGGTGGACACGATGTCGTCGAGCGGTCGCTCGCGGCGGGAGTCGGCGAGGCTCTGCGCGTACGCGTACAGCTCCATCGACGCACTGAGCGCCGCCTCCGGACCCCCGGCGCCGTACTCGGGGTCCTCCGAACCGATCATGCGGTTGGACCACTCGAAGATCTTGTTGCGGTCCTCGTAGGGCACGCCGAGGAGCTCGGCGATCACGACGAGCGGCAGCTCGGCCGCCAGGTTCGGCACGAAGTCGTAGACGTCGTCGCGGGCGATCACCGCGTCGACGATCTTGGTCGCGGCGGCCCGGATCGGCGCCTCCATCTGCTTCGTGACCTTCGGCGTGAAACCCCGGGCGACGAGGTTGCGCAGGCGCGTGTGCTGCGGCGCATCCTGGTTGAGCATCATGAGCTCGGCCCCCTCCATCTGGTCGACGAGGAGGGCGCCGGGACGGGCGGACGAGAACACGGCGGTGTTGCGCTCGACGTCGATGACGTCGCGGTACTTCGAGCAGACCCAGAACCCGGGGGCGTAGTCGGTGGACTCGTGCCACCACACCGGCGCGTTGTTGCGCAGCCACGTGAAGAACTCGATCGGCGGCCCGGCGGCGTAGGTGCTCGGGTCGTCGAGGTTGACGGGGGTGACCTGGCTCGACATCGGTGTTCCTCTCACGTGGTCCGTGACCGTCGCGAGTGGGTCGCCCGGCTGCGCGGGGCGCTGCGGACACCGCCCCCCGACCCGTGCTCCGCCCCACTCCGGCGGGTTCCGACGAGGGTAGCGCGGGAGGGGCCTCAGGTAGAATCGGTTCTCGCACACCGTCGAGACCGAGGGGAACCCGTGCCCGAGATCCTGCCCATGAGCACGAAGCACTGCACCGTCGAACGGGACGGCCACGTCGTGACGCTCACCATGAACCGGCCCGAGGCCAAGAACGCGCTCAGCCCCGACATGCTCGTCGGGCTCGCGCAGGGCTTCGACTACGTGGACGCCCAGGACGACGTGCGCGTCGCGATCCTCACCGGGGCCGGCGGCTGCTTCTCCTCCGGCGCCGACCTCAAGGCCATGTCGAAGCCCTCCGAGGACGAGCGGGTCCGTCAGGCCATGGCCGAGACCCCCAACCTGCACTGGAAGGCGCTGCTGCGCGACCACCGCCTCTCGAAGCCGCTCATCGCTGCGGTCGAGGGGTACGCGGTCGCCGGCGGTACGGAGATGCTCATGGGCACCGACATCCGCATCGCCGCCGAGGGTGCGATCTTCGGGGTCTGGGAGGCGAAGCGCGGACTGTTCCCACTCGGCGGCTCGGCCGTGCGCCTCCCCCGCCAGATCCCCTACACCCTGGCCATGGACGTGCTCCTCGCCTGCCGCCCGATCACGGCCCTCGAGGCCAAGGAGATCGGCATGGTCGGCCGGGTCGTCCCCGACGGCGAGGCGCTGAACGTCGCCCGGGCCGTCGCCGCCCAGGTGGCCGCGAACAGCCCGGTCTCCACGAAGGCGATCCTCCGGGCGTTCCGGGAGACCGAGGGCCTCTCCGACGCCGAGTCCATGGCCATCCAGGACGGCATCGGCTGGGAGGTCTTCGCCTCCGAGGACGCCCAGGAGGGGCCGCGGGCCTTCGCCGAGAAGCGCCCGCCGAACTTCACCGGCCGATGACCGAGCACCCGGCCGGGGCGCCGGTCGAGAACGCCATGCTGGCCGCGCTCTCCTTCGATGCGGACGCCACGGCCGAGTTCGCGAGCGACCCGCGCCGGCGCCTCACCGGCGCGGTGCGCCACGTCATCGACGCCATCCTCACCCGCGACGACGTCGATGACGCGGTGCTCGCCGAGGCGGCCGACGCCGCCGACGCGATCGCGGCGGCGATCGCGGGATCACCGCACGCCGCGACCGAACGCGGGCGACGCCGCCTCGAGGCCCGATCCCACGGCGACTACCTGACGCGGTCGCCGATCGTCGGCCCCGTGAACCCGCTCGCGCCCCCGCTCTCGTGGACGGTCGTCGACGGCGCCGTCGTCGGGCACGGCGTGTTCCACGCGGCCTACGAGGGCCCGCCCGGGTACGTGCACGGCGGCTGGATCGCGCTCACCTTCGACGAGATCCTCGGCATGGCCAACGTCGCGAGTGCCAACCCGGGCATGACCGGTTCGCTCAAGGTGCGGTACCGACGCCCGACGCCGTTGCACACCGACGTCGAGTTCCGGGCGTGGACCGAGGCCGTGGACGGCCGGCGGGTGACCGCCCGCGGCACCATGTCGGTCGACGGCGTGGTCACGGCGGAGGCCGAGGGCCTGTTCGTGATCATCGATCCGGAGAAGGCCTGGGAGTACTTCGGGAGGGCACGCGGCGAGGCGGCCCCACCGGGCGTCGCCGGGCCGGAGGGCGACCCGTCCTGACCCGCCGCATCCGGCGCGCGCCCCGGGGGTTGGCATAGTGACGTCGTGGTGACCGTCGCGCTCGTCCTCGGTGCCGGTGGGCTCACCGGTCAGGCGTTCCACGCGGGCGTGCTGTCCGGACTGGCCGATGCGACCGGGTGGGATGCCCGCACGGCCGCGCTCATCGTCGGGACATCCGCCGGGTCCTCGGCCGGGGCCTACATCCGCGCCGGGCTGTCGCCGGGCGACGCGGCCGCGACGCTCCGGGGCCGGCCCCGCACGGCCGAGGGCGACGAGATCATGGCC
>JBEAXD010000200.1:0-3431 GCA_041159995.1 Actinomycetota bacterium
GTTCGTCGTGGAATACCAGCCGATCGTCGACACCCGCAGCGGGGAGTGCATCGCCGCCGAGGCCCTCGTGCGCTGGCGCACCGCGGACGGCGCCCTGCTCCCGCCCGCGGAGTTCATCCCCGTCGCCGAGGAGCGCGGCCTGATCGGCGCGATCGGCGAGCGGGTGCTCATGGAGGCGGCAGGCCGGGCCGTGCGGTGGCGGGAGATCGTCCCCTCGTTCGTCGTCGGGGTGAACGTGTCGGCGAGCCAGTTCCTGACCCCCGGCTTCCTCCACGTGGTGCGCCGGACCCTCGACGTCACGGGACTCGCCCCCGACGCGCTCTCGATCGAGATCACCGAGGACGGCGTGCTCCACGACGTCGCCCGGGCGGTGCAGGTCCTCGAGGAGCTCGGCCGCATGGGGGTGTGGGTCGCCATCGACGACTTCGGCACCGGCTACTCGTCGCTGTCCTACCTGCGGGAACTCCCGGTGAGCACCGTGAAGGTCGACCGGGCGTTCGTGCGCGGCATCGTGGACTCGACCCGTGACCGCGCCGTGCTGCGCAGCATCATCGACGTCGCGGCGGCCCTCGACCTGTGGTGCGTGGCCGAGGGAGTCGAGACCGAGGCCGAACGGGAGGTGCTGGTCCAGCTCGGCGTGCAGGTGGCCCAGGGGTTCCTCTGGGCCCACCCGATGCCGGCGGCGGAACTCAGCGAGTACATCACCACGGCACGCGAACCGGCCCGCCACTGACGCGGGCACCTCCGGCCCACCCTCGCGCCGGATCAGTGGAAGTCGCGGGAGCGCGCACTGCCCGCCAGCGACAACGGCAGCGCCTCGATCCGTTGGGCGAGGAGGTTGACGACCCCGTGCCGGCGTTCGAGCACGCCCCGCACGCGCACCGCGGGGGCCGCGCGGGCGATCCGGCGGAACCGGCGCCAGACCGCAGCGGTGCAGATGACGTTGACGAGGCCGTCCTCGTCCTCGAGGTTGAGGAACACGACCCCGCCCGCGGTCTCGGGGGCCTGTCGGTGGGTGACGAGCCCGGCGACCTCCACCACCTCGCCGTGCGGGAGATCGCGTAGGCGCCCCGTGGTGACGACCCCGCTCGCGGCGAGCGCGGGCCGGACGAACTCGGTCGGGTGGTGACTCGGGGACATGCCGGTGGCCCAGAGGTCGGCCGCGACCTCCTCGGCGGGCTCCATACCGGGCAGCGTGGGCGCCTCGAGCCCGGGCACCACTCCGGGGAGGCGGTCCTCGCACACCGCACCGTGACGGCTCGGACGCACGGCGTGGAGCGCACCGGCCGACCAGAGGGCCTCACGGCGATCGTGGCCGAAGCACGCGAACGCGCCCGCGGTGGCGAGCGACTCGAGCGCGTCGACCGGGGCCTCGGTGCGGCGGGCGAAGTCCTCGAGGTCACGGAAGGGGCTCGTGGCCCGCTCGTCGTCGATGCGGTCGAGGAGGTCGCCCGACAGCCCGCGCACGTAGCGCAGACCGGTGCGCACCGCGTGCACCGAGGCCTCGGCATGCCAGCCCCGCTTCGGGAACCCCTGGGGGCCGGCGGCCTCGGTGCGCGGCTCGAGCGTGCAGTCGCGGCGCGACGCGACCACGCAGGGCCCGAGCACCTCGACCCCGTGGCGACGCGCGTCGCGCACGATCGTGTGCGGCGAGTAGAAGCCCATCGGCTGCGCGTTGAGGAGCGCGCACGCGAACTCGGCCGGGTGGTGGTACTTGAGCCACGCACTCGCGTACACGATGTACGCGAACGACACCGAGTGACTCTCCGGGAAGCCGAAGTTCGCGAAGGCTTCGAGCTTGCGGGCGATGTCCTCGGCGACCTCCCCGGTGATCCCGCGCTCGGCCATGCCGCTCATGAGCCGCTCGCGCATGCGGGCCATGCGCTGCTTCGAGCGCTTGGACCCCATGGCCTGGCGCAGCAGGTCGGCCTCGGCCGGGGTGAACCCGGCCACGTCGATCGCCATCTGCATGAGCTGCTCCTGGAACAGCGGCACCCCGAGGGTCTTGGCGAGGCAGGGCTCGAGGAGCGGATGCGGGTAGGTCACGGGCTCGGCCCCCGTGCGCCGCCGCAGGTACGGGTGCACCGACCCGCCCTGGATCGGACCGGGGCGGATGAGGGCGACCTCGATGACGAGGTCGTAGAAGGTGCGGGGCCGCAGCCGCGGGAGGGTGCCCATCTGGGCCCGGCTCTCGACCTGGAACACCCCGACCGTGTCCGCCGCGCAGAGCAGGTCGTAGACCTCGTCCTCCTGCGGGATGGTGGCGAGGTCGATCTCGACCCCCTCGTGCTCGGCGACGAGATCGACCGCGAGGTGCAGCACGGTGAGCATGCCGAGGCCGAGGAGGTCGAACTTCACGAGCCCGGCCGCCGCGCAGTCGTCCTTGTCCCACTGGAGCACCGAGCGGTTCTCCATGCGGGCCCACTCGACCGGGCAGCACTCGACGAGCGGACGGTCGGCCATGACCATGCCGCCCGAGTGGATGCCGAGGTGACGCGGGAAGTCCCGCACGGCCCGGGCGAGCTCGAGCACGAGCGGGGGCGCGGGCGGACCGTCCTCCCCGCTCGCGAGCGCGGCGAACGCCTCGTCGCTCGGCCGACGACGATCGAGTTGGCGGGTGAGCGCGTCCGCATGCCCCGGCGACAGCCCGCAGGCCTTCGCCATGTCGCGCAGGGCTGAACGCGAGCGGTACGTGATGACGTTGGCGACCTGGGCGGCGCGGTCACGGCCGTACTTCCCGTACACGTACTGGATGACCTCCTCGCGCCGACGGTGTTCGATGTCGAGGTCGATGTCGGGGGGACCATCGCGTTCGGTGGAGAGGAACCGCTCGAAGAGCAGGCCGAGGGCGACGGCGTCGGCCTTCGTGACACCGAGGGCGTAGCAGACCGCGCTGTTGGCGGCGCTCCCCCGACCCTGGCAGTAGATGTCGGAACGCCGACAGAACTCGACGATGTCGTGGAGGAGCAGGAAGTAGCCGGGGAACCCGAGGGTCTCGATGACCGAGAGTTCGTAGGTGATCTGGCGCATGGCCTCGGCGTGCTGCGGGTGGGTGGACGGGTAGCGCACGGCTGCGCCGTGGGCGGTGAGCACCCGCAGCCAGGACATCTCGTCGTGCCCCTCGGGCACCGGGTGGTCGGGCAGGTTCGGCACCGCGACGCGCAGATCGAACGCGCACGCGGCGGCCACCTCGACCGTGCGCTCGACCGCGCCCGGGTAGCGGGCGAAGCGACGGGCCTGTTCGGCCGGCGCGCGCAGGTGTGCGAACGGAGCGGCCGGGAGCCAGCCGTCGATGTCGTCGAGCGATCGACGCGACCGCACCGCGGCGAGCGCGGTCGCGAGGCGGTGGTCGGCCGGGGTCGCGTAGTGGACGTTGTTCGTGGCCACCACCCCGACCCCGGCGCGCGCCGCCAACTCGGCGAGCGCATCGT
>JBEAXD010000236.1:0-3301 GCA_041159995.1 Actinomycetota bacterium
CGACCCGGACCTCGTCGTGGCGGGTTCGAACGCGGGCCAGAACCTCGGGGTGGTCGCACCGATCTCCGGTACGGTCGGAGCCGCCCGCACCGCCGTGCGCCGCGGCTACCCGGCGGTGCGGGCGGCTCCGACCGTACCGGAGATCGGTGCGACCACCCCGAGGTTCTGGCCCGCGTTCGAACCCGCCACGACGAGGTCCGGGTCGAGGTCGAGCACGTCGAGCGCGTAGTTCACCGAGTCGGCCGGGAATCCGGTGACCGCGGTCGCCGGGTAGCCGCTCGTCGTCGCGACCTTCGCCGCCGTGAGCGCCGACACATCCCCGGGGGTGGTGCGATCCGAGGTCCCGGACTGGTTCGTGGCCGGCGCGACGACGGTGATCTCGACGCCCGGCAGGTCTCGCAGGCGCTCGACGAGCGCGTCGATGCCGGGCGCGGCGTACCCGTCGTCGTTCGTGACGAGGATCTCGAGGTTCGGGATCCTCGCAGTCGGCTGCGTGGGTTCCCCGCCCGCATCGTCATCGGACCCGCCGCAGGCGACGAGGGTCACGGCGAGCGTGAGGACGGACAGCGTGGTGGTGACTCTGCGGCGCATGCGGTTCCCCCCGGTCGACGGCGCCCGGGGATTCTGGCAGAGGTCCCACCGGGACGGCGGCACCACGCGGTTCAGCCCGGGGGTTCGGTCACGAAGTCGATGAGGGACTCGACGGCGAGCACGAGCGGCTGCTCGAGGTCGGACCAGCCGTGCACGGAGCCGAGGATCCGGCGCCACAGCGCCCGCAGGTCGGGCTCGCCGAGCGCGGCCGCGACCCCCTCCTTCCACGGCGTGCCCTTCGGGATGACCGGCCACGCGTCGATGCCGACGGCCGCGGGCCGTACGCCCTGCCAGACGTCGACGTAGGGCGTCCCCGTCACGAGCACGTTCGGGTCCCGCACCGACTCGGCGATGCGGGCCTCCTTGCTGCCCGGCACGAGGTGGTCCACGAGGACTCCGAGGCGACGACTCCGATCGGGTGCGAACGCGCGGACCACCGCGTCCAGGTCGTCGATCCCGTCGAGGCGCTCGACGACCACCCCCTCGACCCGCAGATCGTCGCCCCACACCCGTTCGACGAGTTCGGCGTCGTGCACGCCCTCCACCAGGATGCGGGAGGCACGGGCCGTACGGGCCTTCGCGCCGACGACGGCGCGGCTGCCCGACGCCGTCCGCTCGGCGGTCACGCGTCCACCGCGCAGGTCGGGGGCATCGGTGCGCTCGGCGACGGTCCGTGCGCTCGGTGGGACGAGGCGCACGGCGCGCCCCTCGTGGGCGATCGCGCCGGGGGAGTACTTGAGCCGGCGCTCGGCGCCACTCGCGGTGCGCAGCACCACGTGGTCCGCTCCGAAGGACACGAGCGCGCCGGTCGTTCCGGACGCCCGGTGCAGCAGGGGAGTGCCGGGGTACGCCTCGACCGCCGGGTACGCGGCGGCGAGGCGCTCCTCGCCCGCCACCGGACCGGCGAGGATCCCACGACGACGGGGCGGATCGGTGGGCACGGCTGCGAACGGTACCGGCATCCCGCCACGCGGTCGCGTACCCGCACCGGCGCGTCGGGAGATCGGGGCGCGTAGCCTCGCCACCGTGACGAGCCCGCGTCCCACGGTGCCGGCGGGGATCGACCTCACCGATCTCGATCGGTTCGCCGACGGATTCCCGCACGACGCGTTCACGCGCCTGCGGGCCGATGCGCCCGTCGCCTGGCACGACCCGACCGACCACACGCCCGATGGCGAGGGGTTCTGGGTCGTCTCGACGCACCAGTTCGTGACGGCGATCGCGAACGACGCGCCGACCTTCGTATCGGGGCTCTGCCCCGCGCGACCCGACGGGGGCGGCACCATCATCGAGGACCTGCCCGGTGGCTTCGCCGCTGGTGTGCTGCTGAACATGACCGATGCGCCGCGGCACCAGCTGCTGCGTCGACTCGTCTCGCCCACGGTGGCGCCGCGGGCGCTCGCCGTGCTCGAGGCGGACCTCCGGGTGCGGGCCGGCGCGATCGTCGACCACGCGCTCGCCCTCGGCGCGTGCGACCTGCTCGTCGACCTCGCGGCCGAGCTGCCGTTGCAGGCGATCGCCTCCCTCCTCGGGGTGCCCCAGGGTGACCGCCATGCGCTCCTCGGTTGGGCGAACGCCACGCTGGACTACGACGATCGCGACCTGGGCGCCGTGACGGCCCGGTCGCAGGCGGCGGCCGACGCGATGGCGGAGTACGCGACCCGGCGCATCGACGCGGCCCGGCGCGATCCGGGCGAGGACATGCTGTCGGCGTTCGTGACCGGAACCCCCGACCCGGAGCATCCGGGTGAGGGGACCACGGAGCTCGAGCAGCAGATGTTCTTCAGCCTCCTCGTCGCGGCGGGCAGCGAGACGACCCGGAACTCGATCGCGGTCGGCCTGCTCGAACTCGCCCGGCACCCGGACCAGTGGCGGCTCGTGCGGGACGAGCCCGCGGCCCGGCCCGCGGCGGTCGAGGAGATGCTGCGCTGGGCGTCCTCGACCTCCTACAACCGGCGGACCGCGGCGACCCCGATCACGATCGGAGGAGCCCGGATCGGGGCGGGGGACAAGGTGACCCTCTGGTGGTCGTCGGCGAACCGGGACGAGGCCGAGTTCGCCGCCCCGTTCACCTTCGACGTGACGCGGGCGCCCAACCGCCACCTGGCGTTCGGGCACGGGCCCCACTTCTGCCTCGGGGCCGGGCTGGCCCGTCTCGAGATGCGCCTCGTCCTCGACGCCGTCCTCGACCGCGTCGGGGCGATCGTCGAGACCGGCCCGGTGGAGTGGGTCCGCTCCAACAAGCACACCGGGGTCCGCCACGCGCCGGTGATGCTCACGCCCCGTTGACGGGACGTCCCGATCGCGCCCCGGTGGGCGGATCCCGATGCGACCCGTCGGGACGGCGACCCGAAGATTTCCCCGCGAAATCGCGGGGAAATCCGCACGCGCGGGTCGCGCGGGTGCCATGCTGCCATCCAACCGACCCCACCAATGGAGGAAGCAAGTGAACCGCAGGGATCTCGTCCTCGCCGTCGCCGAGCGCACCGGGAGCGACCGCAAGACCGCCGACGCGGCCGTCACCGCCGTCACCGAGAGCATCGTCGCCGCCGTCACCAAGGGTGACAGCGTCTCGATCTCCGGCTTCGCCAAGTTCTACCGTCGCACCAAGCCCGCCACGAAGGCGCGCAAGGGCACGAACCCGTTCACGGGCGAGGAGATGACCTTCAAGGCCAAGCCCGCCTCGAAGACGGTCAAGGTCACGCCGCTC
>JBEAXD010000139.1:0-7052 GCA_041159995.1 Actinomycetota bacterium
CGATCTCGTCGCGGTCGAGCCGCACCGGGGTCGCGGTCACGGGTGACACGGCGGCCCAGATGGTCACCGCCTCGGCGACCAGCGCGCCCGCCTCCGAGGTCACCCGGGTCGTTCGCTCCGCCCACGCGGCGCCGTGACCACTGACCCAGGTGGTGAGGGTGAGCGGGGCGAGGGGTCGGGGCCGGGCCCGCACCTCGAGGTCGAGCCGTCGCACGAGCCACGCGATCCGGTCCTCCTCCCCGCGGCGCACGCGGGCGTCGTCGCCCGCGAGGTCCTGCAGGAACCCGACGAGCGCGTCGAGCCGGAGTGCACCGGTGCGGTCACAATCCCCGAGGTGTGGGATCCGCACCGTCGACCGGGCACCCGCGGGCGGCCCGCCCCCGCCGTCCACCGCCGCGCCGATCAGGCGATCGCGGCGAGCAGCCGGTCGAGTTCGTCGAGGTCGCCGCTCGTCGGGACGAGCACGAACTCCTCACAGCCCGCCTCCTCGAGGCCGGCGATGGCCTCACGCAGCGCGCCCGCGTCGGAGAGCCGGCAGAGGTCGGCCATCGAACGCGCGACCTCCGGCCCGAAGGTCGACAGGTACTCCGACGCGTACCGGTGCAGCCGCGCCGGCCCGTCGTCGGCGAGCGAGTACCACGAGGAGGTCGTGAGCGCCGGGGCGGTCGCGCGTCCGGCGTCCACCCAAGCGGCGCGCACCGCATCGAAGGTCGCCCGGACCTCGGCCGGATCCGGACCGAGACTGAACCCGGCGATGCCGTCGGCCCAGCGGGCACTGCGCGCGAGCGACTTGGGGCCCATCGACGACGTGTAGATCGGCGGGCCGCCGGGCTGCACCGGCCTCGGCCCGATCGGGGGGACGCCCTCGATCACCGCCTCACCGCGCCAGATCCGCCGCATCGCATCGATCTGCTCGTCGAGGCGTGCGAACCGCTGCCGGAAGGGAGTCGAGAGCGCCCGGTAGTCCTGCTCCCGACCGCCCACACCGACGCCGAGGGTGAACCGTCCGCCGGAGAGCACGTCGATCGTGGCCACCTGTTTCGCGATCCGCACGGTGTCGTGCGTCGGCACCACGGCGACGGTGGCCGCGATCCGGACCCGCTCGGTCGCCGCCGCCGCGAACGCGAGCGTGGCGAACATCTCGTGGCTGTGGAACGCGGTGCGCTCCCCGACCGCGATCGTCGTGAACGGCCCATCGTCGATTCGGCGGCACCACTCCAGGGTCGTCGCCCGGTCGGTGCCCGCGACGAACGAGGGCAGGGTGAGGCCGAGATCCACGGGCGGTTCAGGCGTTCTTGGGGGTCTCGCGGAACGCCTTGCCCTTGTAGGGGTCCGGCTCCTTGGGGAGACCGAGCGCCCGCTCACCGATGATGTTGCGCTGGACCTGATCGGTGCCGCCGTAGATCGCCGGACCGGGCGAGAAGACCACAGCCTCCTGGACGACGCCCTCGGTCGGCGCGTCGTCGCCGTAGAGGAACATGTCCGGCCCCATGATCTTCGTGGCGACGTCCCGGTGCAGGCGCAGCATCTCGGACATCGACAACTTGGCCACGTTCGGGAGCCCCGCGGTCACGTTGCCGCCCCGCATGCGGAGCGAGGTGTAGCGACCGATCGTCTGCATGCTCCAGAGCTTCGCGAGACCCTGCCGCACGATCGGGTCCTCCGCCCTCCCCTTCTGCTGGGCGAGGCGGATGAGCGAGCCGGCGAGCCCGCCCGGCGCCGAGGACGCCCCGGTGTTGCCGGACCGCCGGGAGTTCACGTAGTCGCCGACCCGCTGGTCGAGGTTGCCCGCGATCGGACCGGGGAAGGCCCCGCCGGCCGCGCCGGAACCGCCCGACCCGAGCCCGGCCCGCTCGGCGGCGAGCGTCGTGTTAGCCGCGGCCCAGCCGTTGTTGAGGCCACCGAGGATGTCGGACTCCCGGACCCGGGCGCCCTCGATGAACACCTCGTTGAAGAGGGCCCGACCGGTCATCTCACGCAGGGGCCGCACGGTGACCCCGGGCTGATCCATCTCGAACCGGAAGTAGGTGATGCCGGCGTGCTTCGGCGCCTCCGGGTCGGTGCGCGCGAGCAGCATCCCGAGGTTGGTGAGCTGCGCCGTGGAGGTCCAGACCTTCTGTCCCTCGATGATCCACTCGTCACCGTCGCGGGTCGCCTTGCAGAGCATCCCGGCGAGGTCGGAGCCCGCACCCGGCTCGGAGAAGAGCTGGCACCACGCGTCCTGGCCGCTGATGATGCGGAAGAGCCAGTCCCGCTGCTGCTCCTCCGTGCCGTGCATGACGATGGTCGGCGCCGTGAGCAGGTACCCGAGCCCCGAGGGCGGACCGATGGCTCCGGCCGCTGCGATCTCCTCGTTCACCACGTTCGCCAGCGCCTGGTTGTACCCGCGCCCGTAGCAGTGCTCGGGGAACTTCGGCGCTCCGTAGCCCGAGAGCGTCAAGCGCTCCCACCACTGCCCGACCGTGATGTCCGGGTCCCAGTTCTCGGCCAACCAGGCCTTGACCTCAGCGCGCACCTCGTCGATGGTCGGCATGTCTCCCACTCTCCTTCAGGATCCGAGGAACTCGAGCGCCCGCGTCGCGGGCCGGGCGATCACGGCCCTGCGGCCCGTGCGCACGACCGGACGCTGCATGAGCTCCGGGTGCTCGACCAGCAGCGCCACCACGGCGTCGACGGTCGTGTAGTCGTCGGCGGCGAGCCCGAGCTCGCCGAACCGCTTGTCCTTGCGAACGAGATCGGACGGCGGGTCGGCGAGCTGACCCAGCAACGTGCGCAGGCCCGCGGCGTCGAGCGGGGTCCTCAGGTACTCGACGACCTCGGCCTCGATCCCGGCCCCCTCGAGGGCCGCCAGCACGGACCGCGAGGTCCCGCACTTCGGGTTGTGGAGGACGGTCGGCTTCGCCACGGGCCGCAACCTACCGGCTCGGACCTCGCCGGAGCCGGGTCGGCGGGGAGGTCCGCTGTGGCGTGGGTCACGGGGGTCGGCCACGACCGCCCCCGGCTCCGTAGATAGCCTGCCACCTCATCCCCTCGACGTCGGAGTGCAGCATGACCGAGATCACCCAGCCGGAGCGCCTCTACCTCGGCCGCGAGGACGTCAACGACATCGAGTCGATCCTCCGGGACGACGAGCGGTCCTTCGGCACGACCTCCCACACCGTGACGACCCGAGGCGACGCCGTGTTCACCTGGGACTACGAGCGCAGCCGGCCCGGACTCTCGAAGCTCTACGAGAAGGCGAAGCACTCGATGTGGAACGGCGAGACCGACCTCGACTGGTCGATCGACGTCGACGTCGAGAAGGTCGCCCGTGAGATGGCCGGCGCCGTCGCCCAGTTCCGCAACACGATGATGTCGCTCGACGACTCACCGGTCCGCACGTGGGGCGACGCCGAGTGGACGCAGTTCGAGATCGAGGCGTTCAACTGGCGGATGAGCCAGTTCCTCCACGGCGAGCAGGGCGCCCTCGTGTGCACCTCGAAGATCGTCGTCACCACGCCCTGGATCGACGCGAAGTACTACGCGGCGGCGCAGGTCATGGACGAGGCCCGGCACGTCGAGGTCTTCGCCAAGTACCTCAACACGAAGCTCGGCGGCTCGTACCCCGTGAACGCCAACCTCCAGATGCTCATCGACGACATCCTCGGCGACAGCCGCTGGGACATGACGTACATGGGCATGCAGATCATGATCGAGGGCCTCGCGCTGGCGGCCTTCGGCTTCATGCACCAGATCACCGAGGAGCCGCTCCTCAAGAACCTGCTCCGGTACGTCATGTCCGACGAGGCCCGCCACGTCGCCTTCGGCGTCCTCTCGCTGCAGGAGCTCTACGCGGGCCTCGACGCCAAGGAGATCCGGGAGCGACAGGAGTTCGCCTTCGAGGCCGCCATCCGCATGCGGGACCGGCTCATGATGCACGCGGTCTGGGAGACCATGGGCGTCGACCGCCGGGCCTACACCGAGATGCTGTTCCGGGTGCGCAGTCAGGGCACCAACCCCTTCCAGGCCGCCCTGTTCTCGAAGATCGTGCCGAACTGCAAGAAGCTCGGCCTGCTCGACGCCGGCGACGGATGGCTGCGCCAGAAGTTCACCGAGATCGGCGTGATCCAGTTCGAGGACTGGGCGGACACCGGCGAGGAGTACGAACTGCTCGACGAGCTGGCCAAGGACCGCGCCGCCGCGACCGCCTGAGGTCCGCCGCTCAGCGCGCCGCACCCCACCCCGGCGACCGCGGGCCCTCCTCCCAGTCGATCTCGGGTCGGGCGAGAGCGTCGGGGAGGCGCGCGAGGTACTCGTCGCGGGAGATCTCCACGACCCCCATCGACGCGAGGTGCGGCGTCGACCACTGCACGTCGAAGAGCACGCCGCCGCCGCGGGCCACCAGACGCGCCGCCTCGACCATCGCCACCTTCGACGCGTCGGTGACCCGGTGGAACATCGACTCCCCGGCGAACAGGCCGCCCACCGCGACGCCGTACAGTCCGCCCGCGAGTTCGCCGTCGGCCCACACCTCCACCGAGTGGGCCCATCCGAGTTCATGCAACGCGCAGTAGGCGTCGACGATCGCGTCGGTGATCCAGTCGCCGTCGTCGCGCCCTCGGGCACAGCCGAGCATGACCTCGCGGAAGGCCGTGTCCACCGACACGTCGAAGCGTCGACGGGAACGCCGCAGCGACCGACTGATGTGGAGCCCCGCCATCGGGAGCACGCCCCGCGGGTCGGGCGAGAACCAGGCGAGGCGCCGCCGGCCCACCGGCATGGGGAACAGGCCCGCCCGGTAGGCGCTCAGGAGCGTCCCCGGCTCGAGGTCGGCACCCATGCCCACCACGTCGTGCTCGTCAGCCGTCCGGGGGTCCGGCCACGCCCACGGACACGGGGGCGGTTCGACGGGCATCGGCACCGACCCGCCTCCGGCGGCGATCAGAGGGCGAGCGGGGCGGGCAGCGCCGTCTCCCCCATCAGCCAGGCGTCGACCGATGCGGCGCAGGAGCGCCCCTCGGCGATGGCCCACACGATGAGGCTCTGGCCCCGACCCATGTCGCCGCACACGAACACGCCCTCGACGTTCGTCGACCAGGCCGAGTCGCGGGCGACGTTGCCCCGGGGGTCGTAGTCCACGCCGAGCGCGTCGAGGAGACCGTCCCGCTGCGGCCCGACGAAACCCATGGCGAGCAGTGCGAGGTCGCAGGGCAGTTCGAACTCGGAACCCTCGACCTTCACGAACGACATGCGCCCGTCCACGACCTGCTGGACCACCTCGTGCGCCCGAAGGGCCACGACGCGACCGGTTCCATCGTCGATGAAGCACTCGGTGTTGACGGAGAACACTCGCTCGCCGCCCTCCTCGTGGGCGGAGGAGGTACGGAACATGAGCGGCCACTGCGGCCACGGCGTGCTCTCGGCCCGCGTGTCGGGCGGCCGGGGCATGATCTCGAACTGGTGGACCGATGCGGCGCCGTGCCGGTGCGAGGTGCCGAGGCAGTCGGCCCCGGTGTCACCGCCTCCGATGATGACGACGTGCTTGCCCTTCGCCGAGTGCGGGTGGTCGTCGAGGTCGCCCTCCTGCACCTTGTTGGCGAGGGGCAGGAACTCCATCGCCTGCATGACGCCGTCGAGCTCGCGCCCCGGGATCGGGAGGTCACGGGCGATCGTCGCGCCCCCAGCGAGCACGATCGCGTCGAATTCGGACCGCAGATCCGCCACCGTGACGTCGATCCCGACGTTCACGTTCACGCGGAACTCGGTGCCCTCGGCGACCATCTGCTCGAGCCGGCGGTCGAGGAACCGCTTCTCCATCTTGAACTCCGGGATGCCGTACCGCAGCAGTCCGCCGATGCGGTCCGCCCGCTCGAACACGACGACGTCATGGCCGGCCCGGGTCAGCTGCTGGGCCGCTGCGAGACCGGACGGGCCCGAACCCACGACCGCGATCCGCTTCCCGGTGCGGACACTGGGCACCACCGGGGCGATCCAACCCTCCTCCCAGGCTCGCTCGATGATCGTGACCTCGACCTGCTTGATGCTGACCGGGTCCGCGTTGATCCCGAGCACACACGCCGCCTCACACGGCGCCGGGCAGAGCCGACCGGTGAACTCCGGGAAGTTGTTGGTCGCGTGCAGGCGATCGATCGCCTCGCGCCAGTCGTCGCGGTAGGCGAGGTCGTTCCACTCGGGGATGAGGTTCCCGAGCGGACACCCGTTGTGGCAGAACGGGATGCCGCAATCCATGCACCGCGCCGCCTGCGTTCGCAGCGACTCCACCGGGAACGGCTCGTACACCTCCTGCCAGTCCTTGAGCCGCAGCTCGACCGGGCGGCGGACGGGGCCGCTGCGGTCGTACTTCAGGAATCCGGTCGCCTCACCCATGTTCTCGTCCCCTCAGACCCGCGAGGCGGCCATGATGGCCTCCTCGACCGTCAGCCCACGTTCCTCGGCGGTTCTCGCCGCGTCGAGCACCCGCTTGTAGTCCTGTGGCATCACCTTCACGAACCGCTCCACCTCGTTGTGCCAGTCGTCGAGGATCCGCCGGGCGACGGCCGAGTCCGTCTCATCGCAGTGCGTCTGGATCACGTCGCGCAACCACTCGACATCGTCCTCATCGAGGGGATCGAGGTCCACCATCTCGCGGTTGAGCCGAGTGAAGAAGTCTCCCTCGACGTCGTGGATGAACGCGATCCCTCCGGACATGCCGGCACCGAAGTTGCGGCCCGTCGGGCCGAGCACGACCACGCGTCCGCCGGTCATGTACTCGCACCCGTGATCGCCCACCCCCTCGACGACCGCGGTGGCCCCCGAGTTCCGCACGCAGAACCGCTCACCGACCTTGCCGCGCAGGTACGCCTCGCCCCCGGTCGCGCCGTAGAGGATCACGTTGCCGGCGATGATGTTGTCCTCGGCCACGAACGTGGCGTCACGCGCGGGCCGGATCACGATCCGACCGCCCGACAGTCCCTTGCCGACGTAGTCGTTGGCGTCCCCCTCGAGTCGCAACGTGATCCCCTTCGGCACGAACGCGCCGAACGACTGACCTGCGGAGCCGGTGAAGTCGATGC
>JBEAXD010000069.1:0-4645 GCA_041159995.1 Actinomycetota bacterium
ACGAGCAACGCATCGACGAGTTCGCGTCCGTAGACCGCCCGCAGCGGGGTGAGCGGCGTCGGCAGGATCGTCGGCCGGTGGACGGCCGAACCGAGAGCCTTCGTGAACTCGGCGTTCGTGACCGGCTCGGGAGCCGTCGCGTTCACCGCACCGGCGAGGCCCTCGGTCGTGAGGGCGTGACGGATCGCCCCGACCTCGTCGTCGATCGAGATCCAGGACATCCACTGCCTCCCGCTCGCGATGCGGCCACCGAGGCCGAGCTTGAACGGCGTGACCATGCGGCCGAGCGCCCCGCCCGTGGGCGTGAGCACGATCCCGGTGCGCAGGTGGACCGTGCGGATGCCCGCCGCCTCCGCCGGTGCCGTCGCAGCCTCCCAGTCCACGCAGACCTGGGCCAGGAAGTCCGGCGATGCCGGTGCCGCCGACGCCTCGGTGAGCACCTCGTCACCCCGCTGACCGCCGTACCAACCGACCGCCGAGGCCGACACGAGCACCCGCGGCGGCGTCGAGAGCCCGGCGATCGTGCGCGCGACGAGATCGGTGCCGAGCGTGCGGCTCTCGAGGATGCGCTGCTTCTGCTCGGGGGTCCACCGCTTCTCGCCGATGCCCTCCCCCGCCAGGTGCACCACCGCGTCGATGCCCTCGAGGCCGGCCGCGTCGATGGTGCCCGCGGACGGATCCCACGCCACACGCCCGGCGCCCGACGCGCCGCCGCGGACGAGGCGGCGCACGGTGTGCCCCTCCGTCTCGAGTGCTCGCACGAGGGCCGAGCCGATGAGGCCGTTCGATCCGGTGACCGCGATGTCCATGGGTGACTCCTCGTCGGGCCGAGTGACCTCGGCTGGCGTGTCCGGCGTGCCGGCCGACTACAGTCCCCGACGCGCCGCTAGCTCAACTGGTTAGAGCAACAGACTCTTAATCTGTAGGTTCAGGGTTCGAGTCCCTGGCGGCGTACCACTCGATCCACCGGCGGTCTACGGAGCGGTTCCACCCGCCGGATTCCCGCCCGCCCCCGGTCCGGCCGCGGTCGTCACCCCGTCCAGCGGTACCCCTTGCCCCGCACGGTGAGGATCCGGGTCGGGCGAGCCGGGTCGGCCTCCACGTGGTGCCGGAGTCGTCGCACGTGCTCGGTCACGGTCGAGGGGTCCTGCCAGTCCGGGGTCGAGCGCCAGACGTCACGCAGGATGCGCTGCCGGTCGAGCACCTGCCCCTGGTGGGCGATGAGGTAGGCCAGCAGGTCGAACTCCTTGGCGGTGAGGGCGATCGGCTCGCCGCCGCGCTGGGCCGCGCGGGCCTCGACGTCGAGGACGAGATCGCCGGAGACGACCGCGCCCGGCGGGCGGCGGCGTCCGTCGATGCGACGGAGCACCGTGCGCATCCGTGACGCGAGCTCGAGCGAGGAGCAGGGCTTCACCACGTAGTCGTCGGCCCCGAGCTCGAACCCGAGCAGCCGCAGCGGTTCCTCGCCGCGTTCGGTGAGCACGATGACCGGGACGTCGGAGTCGTTCACGATCGACGACAGGAGTCCGAACCCGCCGAGGTCCTCGAGGTCGACGTCGAGGACCACGATGTCGGGAGCCTGTTCGATCACGGCGTCCCGGGCCCCGCGGACGTCCTGGGCCGTCGACACCTCCATGCCCTGCTTGACGAGATCCTCGGCCAGCGCCGTGCGCTGCTCGACCCGCTCATCGACGAGCAGCACCCGCATCCCTGCGACGTCAGCACCTCCGGCAGCCACGCGGCGGAGTGTACCGGCGGACCCGCCGCCCGCCACCCGGCCGCGGCCGTACACTCTGCGCGCCATGGCCCCGATCGACCCCCGCGCCCCCTTCGACCTCTCCGGGCGCGTCGCCATCGTCACCGGCGCCTCGTCGGGGCTCGGCGAACGCTTCGCCCGCGTGCTCGACGCAGCGGGAGCGCAGGTCGTCGTGACCGCACGGCGCGCGGCGCGGATCGAAGCCCTCGCGGCCGATCTGCGCGACGGGCTGCCGATCGCGGCCGACCTCGCCGACCCCGGCGCCGCGGGCGCGATCGTGGACGCGGCGCGCGAGCGGTTCGGCCGGATCGACGTGCTCGTGAACAACGCGGGCGCCGGGACCGACATGCCGGCCATCGACCTCCCCGTCGACGACTTCCGACGCGTCATCGAGGTGAACCTCGTCGCGCCGTTCGCGCTCGCCCAGGCCGCGGCCGGCGCCATGCTCGACCAGGGCTCCGGATCGATCGTGAACATCGCCTCGCAGTTCGGCCTCGTCGGCACGAGCGCGGGCCTCTCGGCGTACTCCGCCGCCAAGGGCGGACTCGTGAACCTCACCCGCCACCTCGCCGCCGAGTGGTCACCGAAGGGCGTGCGCGTCAACGCGCTCGCACCCGGGTACTTCGCGACCGAGATGACCCGCGACGTGTTCGAGGACGAGCGGTTCGTCGCCTGGACCACGCGGAACACGCCGCTGCGCCGGACCGGACGCGAGGGTGAACTCGACGGCGCGCTGCTGTACCTCGCATCGGACGCGTCCTCGTACACGACCGGGTCGGTCCTCGTCGTCGACGGGGGCTGGACCGCGATCTAGGCACCACCCACATCCCAGCGAGCGTGGCGGAACTGGCAGACGCACCGGGTTTAGGTCCCGGCGCCCGCAAGGGCTTGGGGGTTCGACTCCCCCCGCTCGCACCGACCGCACGGACCGAGCGTCACTTCTTGCGTTTCTTCTTCTTGTTCGGGGACTTGCCGAGCCGACGCCGGTCGAACAGGCGGGACGCCTTCTCCCGCTTCTCCATCTCGGCGAGGATGTCGGGAGCCGCCGCGTTGACGATGTCCTCGGCCGAGTCGAGCAGGGCCGCGATGTCGTCGTCGACCGCGACCGGCTCAGGGACCGGCGCCTGCGCGGGTCGCAGGCTGCCGTAGTCCCACCCGACATCGGCCCGGCGCAGGACGAAGCCGGAGCACTCCGCGGGGCACGACCACGGGGCGCCCGGCGCGAGGTCGAGCCTGCACTTCCGGACCGTCTCGCCGTTCGGATAGGAGCGGCTCTCGTAGTGCTTGCAGTCGGTACGCATCCCCATAGGGGACATTCTTCCAGAACCACCCCCGATCCCACGGGCGGCTCAAGTGGGCCCCCCGACCCGCCGAAACCCCTCCGAGCGCCACGACCGACGGAGGAGGTGGGATGCAACCAGTGCACGGGGACGACGACGTCCTCGAGACCGCCGTGCTCCGGGTCGACGTGTCGGGCCTCATCGAGACCGCTGACGCCGCCGCGTACCGCCTCTTCCGGCGCGACGACCTCACCGGCACGCCACTGCTCGAGCACATCCATCCGAACGACCGCCGCCTGGTCACGCGCCTGCTCACCGGTCCGGTGGAGCACGGCGCACGCATCGTGCGCCTCGCCGACCGCGGCGACGGTTCACGGGTGGCGGAACTGCGGATCGCCCGGTCCGGTGGGGACGGCACGACCGCGGTCAACCGCCTCGAGCTGCGCGGCCTGTCGACCTTCGTCGCCCCGGCGCGCACGGTGCACACGATCGCCCGACTCGAGAAGTTGTTCCTCGCCTCGACCGACATCATCACGGTCCTCATGCCCGACGGCGAGTGGCACGCGAGCCCTGCCGGCACGCGCATCCTCGGCCACCCCGCGGGGTACGAGCCCGAGGGCGGACTCCTCTCGCTCGTGCACCCCGAGGACCTCGAGACCGCCTTCGAGGCGCTCGCCGAGGTCGTCGCCGGCACCCGCGGACCCGGCGAACCGCTGCGGGTGCGGGTCCGCCACGCCGACGGCGAGTACCTGTGGTTCGACTGCAGCGCGACCGACCTGACCGAGGACCCAGACGTCGGGGGCATCGTGATCGTCGCCCGCGACGTGACCGGCGAGCAACGGGCCGAGGCCGAGCGTGACGACGCCGAGGCCCGGTACCGCGCCACCTTCGAGCACTCCCCGCTCGGCATCGCCATCATCGGCCTCGACGGCGCGGTCGTGGAGGCGAACCACGCGCTCTGCCGCATGGTGGGGCGGAGGGCGGGCGCCCTCGTCGGATCCGAGATCACGGCGCTCGTCCACCCGGCGGACCGACCGCTGCTCGTGGCCCGCACCGATCCGCACCGGCCCGGCTTCGATGCACCTCGCGCCGAGACGATGCGCCTCGTGCACGCCGACGGCCACACCGTCTGGGCCCACGCCGACACCTCGTTGCTGCGCGATCCGGATGGCGAGCCCACCCACTGGGTCGCGCTGCTCGCCGACATCACGGACCGCAAGCGCCTCGAGGCCCGCCTCGAGCACCAGGCGTTCCACGACGCGCTCACCGGCCTGCCCAACCGGGCCCGCCTGTCCGAGATCCTCGACCGGGTCTGGGGTCAGCGCCGCCTCGACGCGCACCTCGCGCTGCTCTTCGTCGACCTCGACCACTTCAAGTGCATCAACGACGAGCGCGGGCACGACGCCGGGGACGAACTCCTCACCATCGTCGCCCGCCGCCTGCGGGCCGTCGTGCGCGGCGGCGACGGCGTCTGCCGGTACGGCGGCGACGAGTTCGTCGTCGTCTGCCCCGACGTCGAGGACCCGGCCCAGATCGCCGCGCTGGCCGAGCGCATCCGGACCACGCTCGCCAAGCCGTACCTGCTCACCTCCGGCCCAGCCACCATCGG
>JBEAXD010000144.1:0-8800 GCA_041159995.1 Actinomycetota bacterium
CGGGCGGGCCCGGACGCGGGAGCTCGACCTCATCGCCTTCCAGATCGAGGAACTCGAGGCCGCGGCACTCGAGGATCCGGACGAGATCGACGTGCTCGCCCGCGAGGAGGCCCGCCTCGCCGATGCCGACGCGCTGCGAGATGCGCTCGCCGCCGCGTACGCGGTGCTCGTGGGGACCGGTGTCGATGCGGCCGGGGCGGCGGCCGGTGCCCTCTCCGGTCGGGTGGGCCTCGAGGAGCAGCAGGCGCGCCTGCTCGGGCTGCAGTCCGAGATCCAGGAGGCCGCGCGCGATCTGCGCGACGCACGCGACGGTGTCGTCGTGGACCCGCAACGACTGGCCGCGGTGCAGGAACGGCGCCGCCTCCTCAAGGAACTGGGCCGGAAGTACGGCGCGACCTGCGGGGACATGCTCGGATTCCTCGCCGAGGCACGGGCACGGCGCGACGAACTCGCCTCCCACGATGTGCGCGCCGGGGCGCTCGAGGCCGAGCGCGTGGAGGCCGACGCCGCGGTGCGCTCGGCCGCCGAGCGCCTCGGCGCCGTGCGTCGTGCTGCGGCCGAGGACCTCGCAACGGCGGTCGCGGAGCGACTCGTGCGCCTCGCGATGCCGTCGGCGCGGCTGCAGGTCGAGGTCGCACCGGGTCCCGAGACGGACGATGGCGCAGATCGCGTGACCTTCCTCCTCGCCGCCAATGCGGGTGAGCCCTTCCGTCCGCTCGCGAAGGCCGCATCCGGGGGTGAGCTGGCCCGCGCGATGCTGGCGGTCCGCGTGGCGCTGCACGCCGCCGGGGTGGGGACCGAGGGGGTCCCCGTGCTCGTGTTCGACGAGGTCGACGCCGGCATCGGTGGCGAGGCCGGATCGGCCGTCGGCCGGGAGCTCAAGGCGCTGGCTGCGGCGGGTGACGTCATCTGCGTGACCCACCTCGCGCAGGTCGCCGCCCACGCCGACACCCAGGTCGTGGTCACCAAGCGAGCGGTGCAGGGCCGGACCGTCGCCATGGCCGAGGTCGTGTCGGGCGACGATCGCATCACCGAGCTCTCCCGTATGCTCGCCGGCGTGGGGGAGTCGGAGCACGCACGGCGTCATGCTGCTGAACTCCTCGGAGCCGCCGGGAGTCGATCGTGAGTGCGGTCATCGGATCCGAGGCGCGGGTCACGGGCTCCTGCCGGGTCGATCGGCGCACGAAGGATCTCGCCAAGCGGCTCCGCCCCGGTGAGATCGCGGTCATCGACCACACCGACATCGATCGGGTGGCCGCCGAGAGCCTCATCGCCGCCGGTGTGGCGGCGGTCGTGAACGCCGGCACGTCGATCTCGGGTCGGTACCCCAACGTCGGTCCGATCCGGTTGCTCCGAGCCGGGGTGCCGATCGTCGACGGTGTGAGCCGATCGGTCCTCGAGGACGTCGCCGAGGGGGACACGCTCCGGCTCGCCGGTGGCGAGGTGTTCCACGGACCGGATCGCATCGCGGTCGGGACCCCGCTCACCATCGACGGCGTCGAGGCCGAGATGGAGGAGGCCCGCGTCAACATCGGCGAGGAGCTCCAGCGGTTCGCCGAGAACACCCTCGAGTACATCCGGCGCGAGGCCGACCTCACCTTCGAGCCGGTCACGCTCCCGCCACTCAAGGTCGACATGAAGGGGCGGCACGCGCTGGTCGTCGTCCGTGGGCACGACTACAAGGACGACCTCCACGCGCTCAAGGCGTACATCAAGGAGTACCGACCGGTGCTCATCGCGGTCGACGGTGGTGCGGACGCACTCCTCGAGGAGGGGTTCGACCCCGACGTCATCATCGGCGACTTCGACTCGGTCTCCGAGCGCGCGCTCGGTGTCGGTGCGGATCTCGTCCACCACGTCCACCGCGACGGTCGGGCGCCCGGTCGTGAGAACCTCGAGATGTGGGGCGTCCCGTACCACGAGTTCGTCATCGACGGGACGAGCGAGGACGTGGCGATGCTGCTCGCCTTCGAGGCCGGGGCGACCCTCATCGTGGCCGTCGGGACCCACGCCACGATGGTCGAGTTCCTGGACAAGGGGCGACCGGGAATGTCGTCCACCTTCCTCACCCGGCTCCGGCTCGGGCCGGTGCTCGTCGATGCGAAGGGCGTCTACCGACTCTACGAGGGGCGGGTCCGACGCCGGGATCTCCTCATGGTCATCGGGGCGGCGCTCGTGGCGATGATCTCGGTGTCGATCGTCTCCGAGCCGATCCACGTGTTCCTGCGGGGCATCACCCTGTCGGTGCGCGACCTCTGGTATTCCGTCTTCGGGGCGCTCTGAGCGCCGGATCGGAACTGAGCTCACCGCATGATCAACTTCCGCTTCCACGTCGTGTCGATCGTCGCCGTGTTCATGGCGCTCGCCCTCGGTGTCGTGATCGGGTCGACGGTGGTCGACCGTGCGATCGTCGACTCGTTGCGCACCCGGATCGATCGGGTCGAGCGCAACGCCGACGCGCGCAAGGCCGAGAACCAGGCGTTGCGCACCGAACTCGGACAGCGCAATGCGACGATCGCGGCCGCCAGTCCCTTCGCGGTGACCGGACGCCTCACCGGGGTGTCGGTCGCGATCATCGTCGAGCCGGGGGTGGCGGGCGACGCGGTCGAGAACCTCGTCGCGTTGACCAGAACGGCCGGGTCGACCGTCGGCGGCGTGCTCGACGTCACCGCGGCCTGGGACGATGACGCTCGCTCGAACGAACTGCGCGCCGCCGCCCGGGTCGACGTCCGCGGGCCCCGCAGGGTCCGCGATGCGGCGTGGGAGGTCCTGGCGCGCCGGATCGCCGAGGGGGTGGCGGCCGACCCGTCCGACGACGTCCTCGTCCGACTCGACGATGCCGGGTTCATCTCGTACCGCAGCGTCGGCGACGTGCCGGAGACCGCCCCGGTCTACCCGTCCTCGTGGCCGGGGGCCGGCGCCCGTTCCGTCTACGTGGTGCGCCCGGACGCTGCGCCGGCTGCGGCGCAGGCCGCCCGCACGGCGGCCCGGGCGGGGGCCCTGGCCGAGGCCGGGGTCGAGACGACGGCGGCCGAGGATCACCGCGACGGCGACGGCGTCCCGGGGCGCGGCGTCGTGCTCGCGAACGTCCGGGACGACGAGGGTCTGCGGGTTCGACTGTCCACGGTCGATGACTTCGATCTGGTCGACGGGCGGATCGCGACGGTCCTCGCGACCGCCGATCTGGGTCGTGATGTGACCGGTCGGTACGGGTTCGGTGCCGGAGCGGAGGCGCCGATGCCCGCGTGGTGGGTTCCGTGACCGAACGCGAGTCCGCGGCCGTCGATCCCGACGGCCGCCGCCCCGGCACGGGGCGTGCTGCGGCGGGGATGGGTGCCGCCGTCGCCCTGTCCCGAGGGATCGGGTTCGTCCGCATCCTGACGATCGCCGCGGTCCTCGGGACGACGTACCTCGGCAACACCTACTCGTCGTCGAACTCCGTCTCGAACGTCATCTTCGAACTGCTGGCGGCCGGGGCGCTCTCTGCGGTCCTCGTGCCCACGTTCACGAACCTGTTCGCCGGCGCGGACCGGGCCGAGGTCGAACGACTCGCGGGTGGCCTGCTCGGCCTCGCGCTCCTCGTGCTCGGCGCGCTCGTCATCCTCGGTGAGATCTTCGCCGGGGCGATCGCCGACCTGCTGGTCTCGGGGGTGGAAGCACCTCGCATCGCGGCGCAGCAGCAGGAGCTCTCGACCTTCCTGCTGCGGTTCATGATCCCGCAGATCCTGCTGTACGCGTTCGGAGCGGTCGCCGTGGCGGTCCTGCACGCCCAGCGGCGCTTCATCGTCCCGGCGCTCGCCCCGATCGCCCTCACGGTCGTCGTGGTGACCGGGATGCTCGTGTTCCGGGCGATCGTCGGTCCCGGGCGTCCCGGGCTCGATCTCAGTCCCGCGGCGCGACTGTGCCTCGCGCTGACGGCGACCCTGGGCGTCACTGCGTTCGTGGCCATGCCGGTCGTCGCGATGCTGCGGTCAGGGGTTCGGCCCCGCATCCACATCCCGCGGCGGGACCCCGCACTCGGTCGCCTGCTGCGGCTCTCGGGCTGGGCGATCCTGCAGCACGCGGCGTTCGGACTCCTGCTCGGCGTGTGCATCGTCATCGGCAACGCCGTGCGCGGCGGTACCGTCGCCTACCAGGTCGCATTCGTGTTCTTCACCGCGCCCTACGCGGTGCTCGCGGCGCCCGTGCACACCACGGTGCTGCCGGAGCTGGCCCAGGACGCGGCCCGCGGTGCGTGGTCGGGCTTCGCCGCGTCGGTCCGTTGGGCCCTCGACGCCATGGCGATGCTCCTCCTGCCGGTGACGGCCGGCATGGTCGCACTGGCGGAACCGGGCATGCGTGCGGTGGCGTTCGGGAACGCAGCAACGCCCCGAGGTGTGGATCTCCTGGCGGTTGCGGTCGCGACCCTCGCCATCGGGCTGCTCCCGTACGCCGCGTTCTTCCTCTGCGCCCGCTCGTTCTACGCGCTCGGCGAGAGTCGCCTGCCTGCGGTGTTCGCGCTCGGTGCCGCGGTGCTCACGGGCACCGTGATGCTGCTCGTCGCACCACACACGACCGGCGCCGGACGCGTGGCGGTGCTGGGCCTCGGGAACACCGTCGCATCCACCATCTCGGCGACCGCGCTCGGCATCGCGCTCCGACGCCGCCTCGGGCACCCGATCCTGCCGATGAGCGTGTTCCGGAGCCTCGCGGTCGCCCTGCTCGTCGGACTGGCCGTGGGGGCCGGGGCCCGGACCCTCGATCCGACCGGACGGGTCGAGAGCATGGTGGTGGTCGGCGCGCTGGCGGTGCTCGGCGGGGTGGCCTACCTCGGAGGGATCCGCCTCCTCGGGGCCCGGGTTCGCCTGCGGCCACGATTGTCGGACGGTCCGCGCCCGAGCGCCCCGGGCGCGTGATGATGCGGTGCGCGTGACCATCCTCCTCGCCCTCGTCCTCGGGTTCCTCGCCGCACGTCTCGTCACGATGAGCGCGCCGGAACTGCGCGATTCGCCCGTCCTCGCCCGGACGAACTTCCGCGGCGTGGCGCTGGCGACCGCGTCGGGACTCGTTGTGGTCGCCGGGGTGCTCATCGTCGAGGCGGGTCGATCGGTCCTCGGTGCCTTCGGGTTCGGTGACGAACCCGGGGTGAACGCGGCGCGGTCGCTCGTGCTGTTCGCGGTCTTCGGCTTCGCGCTGCTCGGGTTCATCGACGATGTGCTCGGCGGGGAGGATCGTGGGTTCCGCGGGCACCTGCTCGCCCTGCGGCAGGGCCGGGTCACCACCGGCATGCTCAAGCTCGCGGGCGGCGCCGCGATCGCCTTCGTCCTCGCGGCCCAGCCGGGGTTCGTCACCGGGAAGCGGCTGCTCGCGGACGCGGTCCTGATCGCACTCGCCGCGAACCTCGGGAACCTGCTCGACCGCGCCCCGGGTCGCGTGCTGAAGTGCGCGCTCGTCGCCTACGTCCCGCTCGCGTTCATCGCGGGTACCGGTCCGGTCGGGATCGCCGTGGCCCCGGTGATGGGGGCGGCGGCCGGGGTGCTGCCCGATGACCTGCGGGAGCGGTCGATGCTCGGGGACACCGGGGCCAACCTGCTCGGCGGCGTGCTCGGGCTCATGGCGGTGTTCACCCTCGGGCGCGGCGCCCGTACCGCCGTGCTCGTCGCCCTCGTCGTGGCGAACCTGGCCTCGGAGTTCGTCTCGTACAGCCGGGTCATCGAGCGCGTGCCGCCGCTGCGCTGGGCCGACGGACTCGGCCGCCGGCGCTGACCGTCGGCGTTCAGCGCGGGCTGCGACAGGTGCGGCGGTAGACCCCGAGGGTGCCGGGGCCGAGCGAGGCCACCTTGCGGTACCCGTCCTCGGCGAGGCGGGCCGGCAGATCACGGAATGAGCCCCACCGGACGGGTGAGGTGATGAGGACGAGGCAGACCCGTGGTCGCGCGGCGGCCCGGGCGATCGATGCACTCGTGATGCGGATCGAGTCGACCGGCGTCTCGATGCGGAGGATCGACGGATCGACGTACCAGGGCACGGTGGCCCGCCCCGCCCGCCACACGTAGCCGCCGGTGTCGGTGAGTGCCCAGGACTGTGCGGGGATGGCCCGAGCCGCATCGCGGGCCACCGCCTCGGCGCCCCGGTAGGGCTCGGGTCGGTACAGCGCTCGCAGGGAGATCATCTGCAACGGCACGGTCACCACGAGCACGACGGCCACGATGCGCCACGACGGCCGGTGGCACGCGACGAGCAGCACGATCGGCGGGACGAGGATGTTTACGTGGTTCCGCCACATCGCAGGATCGATCGCGAGGGTCACGAAGGCGGCCAGCAACCACCACCAGAGGAACCGGTCGCCGCCGAACCAGCGGTCGAGGAGCGGACCAGCCGGCGATGACGCCGTGCGGTCCCGCCGGGCCCACGCGACGAGTGCGGTGCCGGCGGCGACCGCGGCGAGCACGAGGAGGGTGAGGTCGCGCCGTCCGAGCGTGGACATCGCCTTGTGCCAGTTGGCCAGCACGTCGTGCCGGCCCTCGACGGTGCTGTGGTAGGCCACCGACTGCTCGTAGACGGCCCGGACACCCCAGGGCACCGCCGCAGCCAGGGCGAACGCCGCAGCGACGAGTGGCACCACGACGGTGTCCCGCCAGCGTCGGCTCGAGGCCACGAGGATCCAGGCCACGAGGATGGCGGGCCCGGAGAGGAGGCTCTTGGTGCCGACCGCCGCGCCGATGAGGATCGCGACCACCACGGCCCGGTGGATGGCCGGGCGCGACCGGTGGTTGAGCGCCTCGGCCACGGCGAACACGGCGAAGGTGAGGGCCACCCCGTCCGATGTGATCGGAGCGGTCGTCCACATGACGGCTCCGCTCGCCGCTGCGAGCCCGCCGGCGAGGAGTGCACCACCCCGATCGGTGAGCATCGAGGCGATGCGGTACACGCCGATCGCGATGGCGGCACCGGCGAGGATCGGCAGCAGGCGCGGCGAATCCATCTGCTCGAGTCCGAGCACGTCGAACACGTGGAGCAGTGGGAGGAACACCGGCCCCTGGGACGAGTACACCGAGATGAACGGGGCGTTGCCGGTGCGCATGGCCACCGCCGAGAGCCCGTAGGTGCCGTCGTCGAAGTGCAGCGCCGTGTCGGCCAGGAACGCGGGGAACCGGAGCAGGATCGCGAGCAGGCCGAGGAGTGCGGCGTCGAGCGCCTGGGTGCGTCCCCAGGCCCCGGTGCGCGTGCTCGGCGTCGTGCTCACGGCGTCGTCCTCCGTCGCGGGTCGCACCACCTCGTGTGGTGCGTGTTGTTGGAGTGGGGTCCGCCGGGGCACGACCGGAGCGGTGCGTGAAACCTGCCCGCCCAAGCGCGACCCCGGGTCCCCCAGATGGTACCGTCGCCATCCCGAGGGCCCCGGGCGGTGCTCATCGGAATCCGAACGGATCCTCCGGTGCGCGACGCACGAGGCCGAGGCGGATTCGGGTTCTGGAGGGTTCTGGGTTGGCGAAGCACATCTTCGTGACCGGTGGTGTCGCATCGAGTCTCGGGAAGGGACTCACCGCCTCGTCGCTCGGACGACTGCTCAAGGCACGCGGGCTGCGCGTGACCATGCAGAAGCTCGATCCCTACATCAACGTCGATCCCGGGACGATGAACCCGTTCCAGCACGGTGAGGTGTTCGTCACCGACGACGGCGGCGAGACCGACCTCGACCTCGGCCACTACGAGCGGTTCATCGACGAGCCGCTCAACCGGCGGTCCAACGCGACCACCGGTTCGATCTACCAGTCGGTGCTCGCCAAGGAGCGTCGGGGTGAGTACCTCGGCCAGACGGTCCAGGTGATCCCGCACATCACCGACGAGATCAAGGACCGGATCCTCAGCCTCGCCACCGACGACGTCGACGTCGTGATCTCCGAGGTCGGTGGCACCGTGGGCGACATCGAGATCCTCCCGTTCCTCGAGGCGATCCGGCAGTTCCGCAAGGACGTCGGGCGGGACAACGTCTTCTACATCCACGTGACCCTCGTGCCGTTCATCGGACCGTCGGCCGAGCAGAAGACCAAGCCGACCCAGCACTCCGTCACCGAGCTTCGCAGTCGGGGTATCCAGCCCGACGCCATCGTGTGCCGGTCGGACCGTCCGATCTCCTCCCACCTCAAGGAGAAGATCTCACAGCTCTGCGACGTGCACGAGCGCGGGATCGTGTCGGCGGTGGACGCGGACACGCTCTACGAGATCCCGATCGTGCTCCACGACGAGGGTCTCGATGACTACGTGATCGACATGCTGCGCCTCGACGCCCCCGAACCCGACCTCTCGGAGTGGCAGGGCCTCGTGCACCGCGTGCGCTCGCTCGACACCGATGTGCACATCGGCCTCGTCGGCAAGTACGTGAACCTCCCGGATGCGTACCTGTCGGTCGTCGAGGCGCTCCGTCACGGCGGCTACGCGTGCGGTGCGAAGGTCCACATCGACTGGATCGCATCCGATGACACCGAGGGACTGCTCGCCGAGGGTCGGCTGCGCGACCTCGACGGCATCGTCATCCCCGGTGGCTTCGGCTTCCGGGGGATCGAGGGCAAGATCGCCGCGGCCGGGTTCGCCCGGATGCAGCGGGTGCCGTTCCTCGGACTGTGCCTCGGCATGCAGTGCGCCGTGATCGAGTACGCCCGGGACGTCTGCGGTCTCGCCGGTGCGAACTCGAGCGAGTTCGACCCCCACACGCCGCACGCGGTCATCGACCTCATGGAGCACCAGCGTGACGTCACCGATCTCGGCGGGACGATGCGGCTCGGTGCCTACCCGGCCAAGCTCAAGCCCGGGACCATCGTGC
>JBEAXD010000145.1:0-2934 GCA_041159995.1 Actinomycetota bacterium
GTGCCGAAGGTCCGGCCGTGCGGTCGGCCGAGCGGTTCGGCCGCAGGGCACGGGTGCCCATGGATGTCGACGGGATCGACCATCAACCTCGCTCGGCGATCCCGCCCACGTCCGCCCATCAGCCTACCCGGGGATCCGACGTCGCCCGGGGCTCCCGGCCCGGGATCGGGGTACCCTCGGCCCGCGTGGTCCTCCCCCTCTACGACGACAACCCGACCGGACGCGTCCCGTACCTGACGATCCTGTTCATCGCGCTCAACGTGGTGGTGTTCGCGTTCGTGCAGCCACGCGGCGGCGAGGCCGAGGTCGAGTTCACCTACCGCTACGCCGTGATCCCGTGCGAGCTCGATCAGGGCAGCCCCCTCAGCCAGGGAGAGGCGTTCACCGGCGAGTGCGGGTTGGGGCGCGAGGACGAACCCGGCAGCACCATCGAGAGCGTGGAGGTCGCACCGGGGAAGAACGTGTGGCTGGCCGTGATCTGGTCCATGTTCCTGCACGGGTCCTGGCTGCACCTGCTCGGGAACGTCTGGTTCCTCTGGGTCTTCGGGAACAACATCGAGGAACGCTTCGGGCGTGCCGGGTTCGTCGCGTTCTACCTGGCCTCCGGCATCGTCGCGACCCTCGCCCACGTGCTCGTCGACACCGGGTCGACGATCCCACTCATCGGGGCGTCCGGCGCGGTCGCCGGGGTCATGGGTGCGTACATCGTGCTCTTCCCGCGCGCCCGGGTCCTCACGTGGTGGCCGATGTTCCTCATCCTCGTCGTCTACATCCCCGCGGTGATCGTGCTGGGACTGTGGTTCCTCATGCAGTTCGCCACGGATCCGAACAGCGGGGTCGCGTGGCAGGCCCACGTCGGCGGGTTCCTGTTCGGCGCGGCGGTCGCGTGGGCACTGCGCTCCCGCCTCCGTCCGCTCCCGGTCGTGACTCGCCACCGACGGGTCCCGCGCGGCACGTTCGGTGCTCGGCGCCCCGATCCGACCCACACCTGGGATCCGCCGTACGGCGCGACGCCGTGGAGTCCGCCGATCCCCTCCGACACCCCCACCTGGGCGCCGCCCGGTGGGCCGCCGGCCGGGGACCGCCGACCGCTCGACCCGCCCCGGGACGAGGACCCCACCTGAGCCGCGTCGTGCTCAGCCCGCTCCGGGCCCGAGCGCGGCGAGGGCATCGCGGTAGTGCGCCGAGTCCGGTCGCATCACCGTCGCACGACGGAGGAAGCCACGGGCGGCCACCGGGTCTCCGAGCCGGGCCCGACACAGGCCGAGTCCGAAGAGCGCGTAGTCGTTCACCGGGTCGAGCTCGAGCGCCCGGGCGAACTCGACCTCGGCGTCGACGAAGCGACCCGTCCGGAAGTACGCGCGGGCGAGCGCCTCGCGGATCGACCCCTGGTCGGGCTCGAGGTCCCGCGCCCGCTCGAGCGGCGCGATCGCCGCGTGCGCGTGGGCCCCGGCGAGGAGTTCGGTGCCCCGGCGGTACGCGTCGTACGCCGCGTCAGCCCCGACCCCGGGCTCACACGCTCCCGGTCCCGGAACGACGCCGCTCTCTCGTTCATCGTGCACGGCTCGGATCCTCGGTCCTCAGGGGTCGGTCGGACGCTGCGTTCGATGCACCGGACGCGCACCCGGGAGCATCCGACGGGTTGTGCCATGATCGCAAACGGCGCCCGCGATCCCGGCAGCGAAGGACCATCGACCGTGCCCGAACTCGTTCCCTTCCGCGGCCTGCGGTACGCCGATGCCGGCACCCTCGACGCGGTCACCGCGCCGCCGTACGACGTCATCGACCCCGAGCACCGTGACCGCCTCGCGGCGGCCGACCCGCACAACTCGGTGCGGCTGATCCTCCCGGAGGGAGATGACCCGTACCAGGGTGCCGCCACCCTCCTCGAGACCTGGGTCGCCGACGGCACGCTGGTGATCGACGAGCGACCGACGGTGACCGTGTACCGGATGACCTACCCGGATGGCGACGGCACGCGCACCACGATCGGCGTCCTGGGGGCGCTGATCCTGCCCGAGCGGATCGAGGACGGCGAGGTCCTCCCGCACGAGCGGACGCTGCCGAAGGCCAAGACCGATCGGCTCGATCTCCTGCGCGCCACCCGGGCCAACCTCGACCCGATCTGGGGCCTCTGCCCGACCCCCGGCCTCTCGGCGACCCTCGCCGCAGTGACCGCATCCCCCGCGCAGGCGCGGGCGGTCGACGAGATCGGCGTGGTGCACGAGGCCTGGACCCTCGCGGACCCCGCGGCGATCGAGGCGGTGCGCGCGGCCGTGTCCGCCGAACCGCTCGTCCTCGCCGACGGCCACCACCGATTCGAGACCGCGCTCGCCTACCGGGCCGAGCGCGCGACGGGCGACCCCGGGGCCGACGCGATCATGTGCCTCGTCGTCGAGCTCGCCGACGAGCAGCTCGTCGTGCACGCGATCCACCGACTGGTCCACGATCTGCCCGCCGACATCGAGGCTCGCCTCGCGCGGACCTGCGAGCTCGAGGACGCCGGGGCGAACACCCCGGAGGCGGTGACGGCACTCCGGAACCGCCTGCGTCGGGCCGGAGGCATCGGGCTCGTGCTCCGGGACCGGCTGCTCCGCCTCGTCCCGCGGCCCGATGCCCTCGCCGCGGCGCGGGCCGAGCTCCCGACCTCGCTCCACGAGGTGTCCTCGGCCCACTTCGATGCGCTCGTGCGCCCGGCGCTCGGGGATGCGACCCTCTCGTACCGCAACGATGCGAGCGCCTGCGCCGCGATGGTCGCCGCCGGCGCCGCCGACGCCGCGATCATCCTGCAGCCGGTCAGCGTGGAGACCATCCGCGCCGCCGGACGGGCCGGGGTCCGCATGCCGGAGAAGACCACCTTCTTCTGGCCGAAGCCGCGCACCGGCATCGTGTTCCGCCGCCTCGACGACTGAGCGCCTCGAGGCGTGGTCGCCC
>JBEAXD010000161.1:0-3440 GCA_041159995.1 Actinomycetota bacterium
CGGTGTACCCGAGCGCGGTCGTGGAGGTGCTCACCGAGCCCGATCCGGGACCGGAGGGCGCGCCCGGCCGTCGGCGGGTCGCCGACGCGCTCGACCGGGTGCTCACCACGGCGGTCGCGGCCGGGATCGACGTGGACCTCACGGTGGTGCTCCCCGAGGATCCGGTCGCCGCGGTGTGGGCGGCGGCGGCCCGTGCACCGATCGGACCGCTCGACGTCCACCGCCTCCTCGCCACCGATGGGTTCGGCGCGCGGGTCGACGCCCTCCTCGCCGCACTCGACGACGCCGAACTCATCCTGCGGCATCGCCCCGACGATGGCGGCTCGCTAGCCTGAGCCGCATGGACGACGCAGCCGCACGTGCCCGCCTCGAGGCCGAGAACGATCGGGTCTCGGGCCTCATCGCCGAGTTGCGCGAGGAGGTGGCCGATGCCGTCGAGGGTGAGCACGCCGAACTCGCGACCCGCTCGCAGCACCCCGCCGACGCCGGCTCGGACCTCTTCGAGAAGGAGAAGGAGCTCACGATCCTCGAGAGCCTCGAGGCCGAGCTCGCGGAGATCCAGGCGGCCATCGCTCGGATCGAGGCCGGGACCTACGGCATCGACGAGGAGACGGGCGAGCCCATCGACCCGGCCCGCCTGGAGGCGTTGCCGACCGCGCGCACGAACGTGCACCCCGACCCGCGTCGCTGACGCAACCCCCGGAGGGAACGCCATGCAGTTCGGACTCGAGAGCCTCGGCCGCTGGACCGATCCGGTCGAGACCACCATCGAGCGTGACGGCACCATCGCGTACGCCGCGGCGACCAACGACCCGATCGCCGCGCACCTCGCCGGCGACCAGGCCCCGCCGATCTACGCGGTCGTCCCCGTGTGGGGGACGATGAGCACGGCGATGATGGACGTCGTGCCGCCGGACGCGCTCGCGTTCGTGGTCCACGGGGAGCAGGACATGCGCTTCCACCGTGCGATCACTCCGGGCATGACCCTCCGGTCACGGGCCGCTGCGGTCGGGGTCCACGTGAAGCCGAACGGGACCACCGTCGTCGTGAAGGTCGAGTCCCGGGACGCGGCCGACGACGGGCTCGTGGTCGAGCAGTACGTCACGACCTTCTACCGCGGGGTCACCGGTGGCGACGGCGCCGGCGAGGAGGCCCCCGACCACAAGCTCACCGCCGCGGTCAAGGCGGGGGGAACCGGTCGCGACCGTCGAGCAGACCATCGACACCGACCAGACCTTCCGGTACGCGGATGCCTCCGGCGATCGCATGCCGATCCACCTCGACGCCGAGTTCGCGACCAAGGTCGGTCTGCCCGGGATCATCATCCACGGTCTCTGCACGATGGCGTTCACCTCCTGGGCCGCGATCTCGGGTGTGGCCGGCGACGACCCGACCCGCCTCCGGCGACTCGCCGTGCGGTTCTCGCGGCCCGTGCTGCCCGGCCAGACCATCGTCTCGACGTTCTGGGACGCGGGGACGAACGGGTCGAACCGCGTGTTCGGCTACGAGACCCGCACCGCCGAGGGCGACGTCGTGATCAAGGACGGTCTCGCCGAGGTGTCGGACTGACCGCCTCGGCCCGGGTCCGGCTCTTCGCCGCGGCCCGCGAGGCCGCCGGGGCCGCCGAACTCGAGGTGCCCGTCGGACCACTCGGCGCGCTCCTCGACGACCTCGTCGGTCGGGCCGGCCCCGATCTCGCGGCGGTCCTCGCGGTGTCGCGCGTCTGGGTCAACGGGCAGGAACCGGTGCGGGGCCGGGAGACCGAGGTGTGCGCCGGTGACGAGGTCGCGATCCTCCCGCCCGTGAGCGGCGGCTGACCCGGCGGAGGCCGGATAACCTCACCGAATGGCCGAGTACGTGCGCCGCATCGATCGCATCCTCGCCCCCGAGTACATCGAGGGGCTCGCCGACGTCGACGTCGAGACGCTGCGTGCGATGCGCCGCGAGGCGGTCGAGGTCGAGACCGAGGTGTCCTACGTCCGGCGCCTCGCGCAGGCCCGGACCGAGATCCTCCAGGCCGAGCAGGACCGGCGTCGCGACGGTGGTTCGATCGCCGACCTCATCGCCCGGCTGCCGGAGATCCTCGCCGACAAGGGCCCGCGTCCGGCGGCCGCGAACGCGCGCATGCCGGAGATCCTCGCCCCGTCGATGAGCATCTCGTGGAGCCGCGGTACCGAGTACCTCATCGCCGACGACACCCTCGTGAACCTCCCGACCCTCAGCGAGGCCGAACTCGCCGAGACCATCGACGCGCTGCGCACGCTCGAGGTCGAGGTGTCGACCACGCGGCGTCAACTCCACGGCGTGATCGACGCGATCGAGGACGTCCTCGGTCCGCGACTCGCCGACACCGGGGCCTGACCGCGGTGGCCGCGACCGACGGCCTCGAGACGCGCCTGCGGGACCTCGGCGAGTTCATCCGCGAGCAGCGGCACCGCGATCGCATCTCGCTGCGAAAACTCAGCGAGCTCGCCGGCATCTCGAACCCGTACCTCAGCCAGATCGAACGTGGCCTGCGCAAGCCGAGCGCGGAGATCCTCCAGGCCATCGCGAAGGGGCTGCACATCTCGGCCGAGACGCTCTACGTGCGCGCCGGGATCCTCGACGAGCACGACCAACCGGGCCTCGTCGAGCACATCCAGCGCGATCCGGGCCTGAGCGACCGCCAGAAGCAGACCCTCATCGAGATCTACCGCTCGTTCACGGGCGAGGACGCCGCTGGTGGGAACCCGGGGGACGACGGGTAGCATCACGCTCCGTGAACCGGGCCCGGCGTGTCGCCGTCCTGAGCGTCCACACCTCCCCGCTCGCCCAACCGGGCTCCGGTGACGGTGGTGGCATGAACGTCTACGTGCGCGCGCTCGCGGCGTCGCTCGCCCGGGCCGGTGTCGCCTGCGACGTGCTCACCCGAGCGGACGCTCCCGGACTCGCACCGATCGTGGAGGTGGAACCGGGGTTCCGCGTCGTCCACCTCGAGGCCGGCCCGCGAGCGCCGGTCTCCAAGCACGAGCTCGTCGACCTCGTCGATGAGCTCACGGCGGCGGCCCGGGCGCACCTCGACCGGTGGCGGCCCGACGTCATCCACGCCAACTACTGGATCTCCGGCGCGGTCGGTCACCGCCTCAAGCACGAGATGAACCTCCCGCTCGTCGCCACGTTCCACACGTTGGCCCGGGTGAAGGCCGATGCGGGCATCGACGACGACACCGAGGATCGCACCCGTGTCGAGCACGAGATCATCGGGTGCGCCGACCTCATGCTCGCCTCGACCGAATCCGAGGTCGAGGATCTCGTCACCCTCTACGACGGGGTGCGCGACCGGGTCGCGGTCGTGCCGCCGGGCGTCGACCACGACCGGGTCAACCCGGGCCCGGCGGCCGAGCGGGCCGCGACCCCCACGGCCCGCGGTCGCGGGGACCCGCCGGTCCGGGTGGTCGCCG
>JBEAXD010000251.1:0-4993 GCA_041159995.1 Actinomycetota bacterium
CCGCGATCTCCTCGGCCCGCGTCGCGAAGTCAGCGGCCTCGGCCCGTACCGCTGCGAGTTCGGCCCGCAGCGCCCCGGACTCGGCGACGAAGTTCTCCACGACGCCCTCGTCGGCCGCCGCCCGCAGCTCGCGCTCGACGCTGCGCTGCTTCTCGACGAGCAGCGCGCCCACACCACGCGCCCGCTCGCGCAACCCCTCGACGCGCGCGAGCATCCCCGCCAGATCACCGTGTCCGGCCACCGTGAGTGCCCGCTCCGCATCGAGCACGGACAGGTCGAGTTCCCGCAGGCGCGCCTGCAGCGTCGCGTCCTCGCCCGCGAGGCGGGCCCGGGTGTCGACGATGCGCTCGGTCTTCGTCTGGAGTCCTGCGAGTTCGTGGCCCGCGAGGTGGAGGCGGATCGCGCGGAGTTCGTCGACGAGTCCGTCGTGGCGTCGGGCCGCGTCGGCCTGTCGCTGCAGGGGCGCGAGGCCGCGCCGGACCTCTCGCAGCAGATCGTTGAGCCGGATCAGGTTGCCCTCGGTGGCCTCGAGTCGCCGCTCGGCCTTCTCGCGCCGCTTGCGGTACTTCAGGACGCCGGCGGCCTCCTCGATGATGAGGCGCCGGTCCTCGGGACGGGCGTTGAGCACGGTGTCGAGCTGCCCCTGTCCCACGATCACGTGCTGCTGTCGGCCGATGCCGGAGTCCGAGAGCAACTCCTGGATGTCGAGGAGTCGGCACGGCACGCCGTTGATGGCGTACTCCGAGTCGCCGCTGCGGAACAGCGTGCGGGTGATCGTGACCTCGGAGAACTCGATCGGCAGTGCGCCGCTCGAGTTGTCGATGGTGAGGGACACCTCGGCCCGACCGAGCGCGGGTCGCTCCTGGGTGCCGGCGAAGATGACGTCGTCCATCTTGCCGCCGCGCAGACTGCGCGGCCCCTGAGCACCCAGGACCCACGCGACGGCGTCGACGAGGTTCGACTTGCCGGACCCGTTCGGCCCGACCACGACCATGACGCCCGGCTCGAACTCGAGGGTCGTCTTGTCCGCGAACGACTTGAAACCCCGGAGGGTCAGTGACTTGAGGAACACGCGCGAGGTCCCTTTCTCCGCTCCTCGGGGGACCATAGCGACGCCTCCCACGGAGCGCGCGAATACCGGGGCTCCGCGGCTGTCAAGGGGGGTGGGGACGGATCGCCGGACCTCCGCCGCTGCGGTCGGCCGGTCTCAGGTGATCCGGAACCCGGCGAGCCCGGCGGCCGTGCCGACGCGCACCTCGACCGCGTCGACCCGGGCCCGGCTCGGGCCCTCGTGGCACCAGGCGACCATCCGGTCGACCGCTGCGGACGGACCCTCGAACACGGCCTCGACCCGGCCGTCGGCGAGGTTGCGCACCCATCCCGCGACCCCGAGGTTGCGAGCCTGCTCACAACAGGTGTCGCGGAACCAGACCCCCTGCACCCGCCCCGAGACGAGGACGTGCCGGCACGCCACGGCACCCATCAGCGCTGGCACCCGGGGCAGAAGTGGGTGGACCGCCCGGCGAAGCGGACCCGCTCGATCGTCCGGCCACACCGGGGGCAGGGCGTACCGGCCCGAGCGAAGACGGCGTGCTCGTGCTGGTAGGTGCCGGCCCGCCCGTCGACGTCGACGTACTGGCCGTCGGCGAGCGAGGACCCACCGCAGCGCACCGCGGCGTCGAGCACCCCGACCATCGCCGCGTGGAGGCGCGCCACCTCCTCCTCCGTGAGGGTGTCGGTGCGGTGGTCATGGCGGAGCCCGGCCCGGAACGCGATCTCGTCGCTGTAGATGTTGCCGATACCGGCGATCGTCCGCTGATCGAGCAGCGCCGTCTTGAGGCGCGTCCGACGAGGCGTGAGGCGGCGACCGAGCGTCTCGGGGGTCGTGGCCGGGTCGAGCGGCTCGGGGCCGAGGGACGCGAGTTCGACCACCTCCCCGTCGCGGCTCCGGCTGGCCGAGACGAACAGCTCGCCGAAGGTGCGGGGGTCGACGAACCGCAACTGACCGCCGTCGGCGAACGTGAGCACCACGTGGGTGTGCTTCGCGCGCTCGGCCGTGGGGTCGTCGACCAGGCGCAACTGCCCCGACATCCTGAGGTGGGCGACGAGCACGGCGTCGTCGTCGAGGCGCAGGAGCAGGTACTTGCCGCGCCGGTCCACCGCACGCACCGTGCGGCCCCGGAGCGCGCCGCCGAACTCGGCCGCGTCGGCGTGACGCCGGATCGATCGGGCCCCGGTCGCCTCGACCTCCCGCACGGCACGGTCGAGGACGCCGAGGGCGAGCCCGCGCCGCACGACCTCGACCTCAGGCAGTTCCGGCATCGGTCCCCGGCGTCGGCGCATCCGCGGCACCCAACCAGCGCGCGGCCTCCCGCGCCGCGGCCTGCTCGGCCGCTTTCTTGCTCACACCCGTACCACTCCCGCGCGCGATGCCGTCGAGGAGGACGACCGCGGTGAACACCTTCTCGTGGTCCGGACCCTCACCCTCGACGCGGTAGCGCGGGAGCCCGATGCCGCGCTCGAGCGCGAGTTCCTGCAACGAGGTCTTCGGATCGTCGGAACCCGGGATCGCCGCCGCAGCCGCGACCCGCTCGGCGAGCAGGCCGAGGATCACGGACCGGGCCCGCTCCTCCCCGCCGTCGAGGTACACCGCGGCGAAGATCGCCTCCATGGCGTCGCCGAGGATCGACCCCTTGTCCCGACCACCCGCGGCCGCCTCGCCCTTGCCCAGGAACAGGCACTCCCCGACCCCGACCTCGCGCGCGACCTCGGCGAGGCTCTCGGTGTTCACGACCGACGCCCGCACCTTCGACCACTGACCCTCGGAGAGCGTGGGGTGGGTGTGGAACACGTGGTCGCTGACCACGTACCCGAGCACCGAGTCGCCGAGGAACTCGAGTTGCTCGTTCGAGATCTCCCCGGCGTGCTCGGCGCAGTACGAGCGGTGCGTGAGCGCGCGGCGGAGCAGGGACTCGTCGACGAACACGTGCCCGATGCGGGCCTCGAGCGCCCGCCGCGCCGCCTCGGTCATCGCCGTCGGCGCGCCTAGGCCGACGCGGTGCCGAGCCGCAGCACGACGTAGTCGACCGCGTCGCCCACCGTGCGCAGATCGGCGAGGTCGTCGTCGTCCACCGAGAAGCCGACCGTGCGCTCGCCCAGATCCTCCTCGAGCGCCTCGACGAGTTCGATGAGCGCCAGGGAGTCGGCCTCGAGGTCCTCGGCGAAACGCGAACCGCGCTCGATCGTGTCCTCGGGGATCTCGAGGATCTCCGCGAGGTGACCGCGCACGATGGCGAGGACCTCGTCGGGCGAGACGGGCTCGCGGGTGGTGTGGGTCTCAGCCGGCATCGGTGACAGCCTCCTTGAGTCGGGCGACGATCCCACCGCGCACGCAGTCGGCGGCCAGACCGATCGCGTTGACGATGGCGCGGGCCGACGATGACCCGTGCGAGATGATGCAGACCCCGTCGACCCCGAGCAGCGCGCCGCCGCCGATCGTGTCCGGGTCGAGGTAGTCCGAGACCGCCTGCAGCAGCGGTCCGGTCACCACCTCGGCGGCCGCTCGCGTCTCGTCGGTCGAGCCGAGCACCGTGAACACGAGCCCGGCCGCCGCCTTGAGCGCCGACTCCATCGACTTGAGCGCCACGTTCCCGGTGAACCCGTCGGTGACGATGACGTCCGGCCGACCCGTCATGAAGTCACGGCCCTCGGCGTTGCCGGTGAACCAGGGCTCACCGTCGAGCATCGCGAACGCCTGCTTGCGGAGCTCGTCGCCCTTGCCCGGCTCCTCACCGTTCGAGAGGAGGCCGACGGTGGGGTCCTCGACCCCGAGTCGCAACCGGGCGTAGGCGCGCCCCATCCGGGCGAACTGCACGAGCCACTCGGGCGATGCGTCGACGGTGGCGCCCGCATCCACGAGGAGGTGCGGACGTCCGAACGGCACCGGGATCGGCACGGCGATCGCCGGGCGGGCGGTGCCCTTGATCCGGCCGTAGCGCAGGAGCGCGCTCGCCATCGTCGCCCCGGTGTTGCCGGCACCGACCATGGCGTCCGCCGCGCCGTCGCGCACCGCCTCCGCCGCGCGCACGACGGATGCGTCCTTCCGGGTGCGGACCGAGCGCGCGGGGTCATCGTGCATCTCGATCACCTCGGAGCACGGCACGACGGTCACTCCTCCCGGGGCCGTTCCGCCGGGCAGCAGTGGGGTGATCGCGTCCGGGACGCCGAAGAGGAGGACCTCGACACCGAGGGCCTCGACGGCCTGACAGGCACCCGCCACGATCTCATCGGGGGCGCGGTCGCCGCCCATGGCGTCGACCGCGATGCGCAGCGGTGCGCTCACGGGGTCAGTCGACGTCGATGACCTGGCGACCGCGGTAGGTGCCGCAGTTCCCACAGACGACGTGCGGGAGCTTGGTCGCTCCGCAGGTCGGGCAGGTGCTCCGGGCCGCGCGGTCGAGGGTCCAGTTGGAGGCGCGCCGCTGCCGGGTCTTGGCTCGCGGGGTCTTGCGCTTGGGGACGGCCATTGGTGTGCTCCTGGGGTCAGGTGATCTTGAGGTCGCGGAGGGCGTCCCACCGCGGGTCGGTCACGGTGAGGTCGCAGCCGCACTCCCCGTCGTTGCGATTGGCACCGCAGGCCGGGCAGAGACCCGCGCATTCTTCCCGACAGAGGACCGTCGGCGGAAGTTCGAGCAGCAGGTTGTCCCGGAGGGGCCCGCCGAGGTCGACCTCCTCGCCCTCGAGTGCGTAGGTCTGGCCCTCGATCGGCTCGGGTTCGAACAGCTCCCGGACCGGCGTGGCCACCGAGTGGCGGACCGGCTCGAGGCAGCGGGCGCACTCCCCCTCGTAGACCGCCGTGGCGGTGCCGTTCACCACGATCGAGTCGGCGACGTGCTCGAGGGAGATCTCGATGTGGATCGGCCGGTCGGCGGCGAGGCGGGTCTCGCCGATGCCCCCGAGCTCCTCGGCCGGGACGTCGACCGTCACCACGCGG
>JBEAXD010000274.1:0-3504 GCA_041159995.1 Actinomycetota bacterium
GCGCGTGGGCGCGATGATCGTCCGGCGCGCGGCCGTGACGAGCGACGGTCCGACGACCGCCCGCGGCGGGCCCGCGACGATCGACCCGCGCGGGATGGCGAGGACCGTTCGGCGCGGGGTCGTGACGAGCGACGTTGGGACGATCGGGGTCCCGCTCGCACCCGTGACGAGCACCGGGACGGCCGCCGCGGCGAACGGGTCGATCGTCACCGCGACGACGGGCCGGCACGTGACCGTGATGACCGGGCCTCCGGCCGTCGCGAGGAGCGGCCGAACCGTGTCCGTGACGACCGCGACGGCTCCCGCACCGCCGGTGCGCCGCCCCGCCGGGGCAGGGCGGCCGCAGCGAAGCGGACCGGCAAGCCGACGGTGTCGACGAAGGACAAGGGCAAGCCGCGTTGGGCGACCAAGGGAACCGGCCGTTCGGGGGGTTCCGGCGGGCAGGGCGGACGCCGCGGCTGATCCGCCCGGCGGTACGCTGCGCGTCGATGTACGGCGACCTCCTCGAGTGCCGCGAGATCCCGGCGACGATCCCCGGATCGCGCGCGTGGTGGATCCTCGTCGACAGTCAGGACCTCGCCGGTCGCGCGACCCGGACCTCCGGCATCGTCTGCGCTCCGGAGGCGCCCGGGCGTGATCGCCCGGTGGTGGTGTGGTGCCACGGCACGACCGGCATGGGCGACACCTCGGTGCCCTCCGCGCAGGCTGACCCGGCGGGTGAACTGGTCACCGAGATGGAGCCGGCCGATCTCACGGTCGTCGACCACGGCGTCCCGGGGATGACGCAGCTGCTCGCAGCGGGCGCAGTGGTCGTCGCGCCCGATTACCAGGGTCTCGGCACCCCCGGGTTCCATCATTACGGGGTGAACGCGACCGGCGCACGCGACGCGCTCGCCTCGGTGGCTGCGGCGCGTCGGATCGACGGGAGCGGCGCCGGCGGCCGGGTCGCCGCGCTCGGATGGTCGGAGGGCGGCGGCATGGCCCTCGGCGTGCCCGAGGTGCCGGCGGCCGCCCGGCTCGGCCTCGATGTGCGCGGGGTGGCCGCGTTCGCGCCCGGGGTTGCGGGGCTCGCGCTCGGGGTCGTCGGGCTCACCGGCGCCAACATCGTGGCGAGCGACGGCCCCGACCCCCACACGCTCATGCTCCTCGTGGTGAACGGCTGGCTCCACGATGACCTCGACCCGCTCGACCTGCTCACGCCGCCGGCGGTCTCGCTGCTCGCAGCGGAGTGGAACCGCCGCACCTGCCTCGAACTCGGCGCGCTCGCGGCCGACCTCGAACGGCGTGAGGGCCCGTTGCTGCGGCCCGATCCCCAACGGGCCGACCGGTGGCTCGAGCGGATGGCGGAGTCCTCGGCGGGTCGCGTCCGGGCCGACGCGCCCGTGTGGATCGCGACGGGTACGGCCGACGAGACCGTGGTGCCGGCCTTCCAGCAGGCCTACGTCGACGCGGCGAGCGCACTCGGGACGCAGGTCACCCACCGGGAGTACGAGGGCGAGGACCACGTCGGTGTGGTGTTCGCCGCGCAGGCCGACGCGTGTGCGGTGCTCCTCGACCGCCTCGACGCCTGAGCGCCGCCGGCCCGGCCTAGCGGTCGGGGAAGACGTACTCGACGTCGGTGAACGAGTCGACGGGGAACGCGTAGAGCAGGCGCAGCACCTCGTCCCCCGTGTTGCGTACGAAGTGCGGCGTGCCCCCGGGAACGAACACGACCGACCCGGCCTCGACCGGGTGCTCCTCACCGTCGATGTGCACCCGACCCCGGCCCGCGAGGAAGTAGTACAGCTCGTGCGGCGCGTGGTGGTGCAGCGCGCCCTCGACGGTCGCACCGGGTGGGATGTCCGCGGTCCCGGCGGTGAGACCGGCCGTGGGCGTGCGATCACCCGAGACGAGCGTGCGCCAGGTGACGATCTCGCCCCACCCCTCGACCTCGAGGTCGCGCTCGTGTGCGACGTGCGCTCGGATGTCGTCCACGGTGGCGGCGTCCTCCCCGGGTCGCGGCGCGCCCGACGGACCCGAGCCTAAGGTGCCCCGACCGGGCCGGGGGTCCGCGACGAACGGAGTGGGGCGTGGCCATCGATATCGGACGGATCGGCATCTGGGCGGGGGTCCTCGACGCGCACCCGACCCGGGACGTGCAGGCGGCGTGTCGGGAGCTCGAGGCCCTGGGCTACCCGACGCTGTGGATCCCGGAGGCGGTCGGGCGCGACCCGTTCGTGGCCGCCGGCACGCTGCTCGCCGCCACCGACCGGCTCAACCTCGCGACCGGCATCGCGAACATCTACGCCCGAGACCCGATGACCACCGTCGCCTGCCAGCGAACGCTCGCCGAGGCCTACCCGGGCCGTTTCCTGCTCGGCCTCGGAGTCAGCCACCACCACCTGGTGGAGAGGTTGCGCAAGCACGACTACTCGAAGCCGCGGGCCTACATGCAGGCGTACCTGCGGGCGATGGACGAGGCGATGTTCGCCGCGGTCGGACCGACCGAGGATCCGGGCCGCGTCATCGCAGCGCTGGGGCCCCGCATGCTCGAGACCGCGGCGGCCCAGGCCAGTGGCGCGCACCCCTACCTGACGACGCCCGAGCACACGGCCCGGGCCCGGGCGACGATGGGCCCCGACGCGCTCCTGGCCCCCGAGCAGATGGTGGTGCTCGAGACCGATCCCGGTGCGGCCCGTGCCATCGCTCGGCAGGGTCTCGCGGTCTACCTGCGTGCCCCGAACTACCAGCGCAACCTGCGTACGCTCGGATTCGACGATGCGGACTGGGCCGATCCGAAGGCGGCGAGCGACCGTCTCGTCGACGGTCTGGTCGCGTGGGGGAGCGCGGAGCGGGTGCGGGACCGGGTGGCCGAGCACCATGCGGCGGGTGCCGACCACGTGTGCGTGCAGGTGCTCCGGGCCGACGTCGCCATCCCGGTCGCGGAGTGGCGTGAACTCGCCGGAGTGCTCCTCGCCGACTGAGCGGGTCCGGTCAGTGCGACTCGACGTCGACGATCAGGACGCAGCACGGTGCGTGGTGGGCCACACGGTTCGCGACGCTGCCCTGGAAGAACCGCTTGCGGGAGTGCATCCCGTGGTTCCCGACGACCACGAGGTCGCCGTGCACCTCGGACGCGAGTTCGCAGAGGACGTCGGCGGGTTCTCCAGCCACGGCGTGGGTCGTGACCGGGACCCCGGCGGCCGCAGCGATGCTCGCGGCATCGCCGATCACGTGCTGGTTCTCGGCGTCGATCGCCTCGTCGAGCGCCTCGAAGTCCACGCTCGCCGCGCCCGGCGCGCTGTCGGCGATCCCGGCCGCGATCGAGGTGACGGGCTTGAAGCCGTGGGCGATGTGCAGCGTCGCACCGAGCGCTGCCGCGAGTTCGACCGCCCGTCGCACGACCGCGAGGTCCTTGTCGGATCCGTCCGTCCCCACCACGATCGACTGGTACATCGCTGCTCGTGCCCCTTCGCCCGACCGGTCCGGTCCACCCGACCGGGCGGACCGCTCGGGGGAGGCTAG
>JBEAXD010000028.1:0-16261 GCA_041159995.1 Actinomycetota bacterium
TGACCGCGTCGACCAGCACGGCAACCGCAGGCGGGTCGTCGAGATCCATGAGCAACTCGAACGGTTGGAGCCACGATCTGGGCACCTCAACGCCCGAGGTCGTACGCGCCAGCCCTTCCGCTTCGGCCAGGACGTCGCGTGCGCGGAGGACGGCGTCCTCGACCGCGACGAGCACATCGCCGAACTGCCGTCCGTTCACCTCGGACAGATCTGCTCGATCCGCTCCGGGCACCTCGACGGCCCCAGCCGCAAGGGTGAGGCCCGAGTCGACGCTGCACTCGAGGTCCGGCCCCGAGCCTGACTGCACCTGCCGGTCGAATGCATGGGACGCAATCGAGTATTCGAATCGTTTCACTGGTCGATGAGACGACCAGTCGGAAGTATGTGCGCATGGAACAACGACGCAAATCCCTACTCGACGAACGCCGATTGGCGGAGGTCCTCGCAGATCTGCACTCACGCGCGGAAGCCAATGACGAGCACGTGCTGCCGCGTGTACTTGCTGCTGCCTCAGAACGAGGTGCCCAGAGTGACCAACAGATGTCTGATCTGCTGGTCGACGCATACATTCCTATCAGCCCTGTCGTCGGTCGCCTCCTCCACCTGTTTGCACTCACACGTCCTCCCGGCCGCATCGTCGAGTTCGGCACATCACACGGGCTGTCAACGATCTATCTCGCAGCGGCGATCTCCGCGGGCGACCTGCCGATCATCACCACTGAAGCCGAGCCGGCGAAGGTCGCAGCCGCATGGGAGAACTTCTCAGTGGCCGGGGTGGTAGACCGGATTGATCTGCGAGCCGGCGACGCCTTCGAGACTCTCGCCGAGTTCGATGAGCCGATCAGCATGTTGTTCCTCGACGGATGGAAAGGGTTGTACCTCCCACTGCTGCGTCATCTCGAGGATCGTCTCGTCAACGGAGCGATCGTGATCGCCGATGACACGGCACTCCTTCCGGAACTCTGTGCGGACTATCTCGACTACATCCGTGGCAACACCAGTTCCTATGTGTCGTCGGAGGTACCAGTCGACGACGGGCTGGAAGTGAGCGTCGTCATCCGATGAACGAGCGAACCGAACGCATCATCGCCGACGTGGCTCTCGTGGCCGCCCTGGTCCTTTCATTCCTCACCCACGAAAGCGGAGCGCTGCTGCACTCACTTGTCTCGCTGGTGTTCACCGTCCTGCTGTTCCTCCACGTCAAGCACAACTGGGCCGCGTACCGGCACCCACGTCGTCGCTCGAAATGGGTCGCCAATCACTCCATCGCGCTGCTGATGGCGGCCACGACCGTGACGGGACTGACCCTCTGGATCGCTGGTGACGACTATGCCCTGGCGCACGGCCCCCTGGCAGTGGCAGCGACAATCGCCGTCGTTCCGCATCTCTGGGTGCACCGCCGGAGCGCACTGCGGCTGCTCAGGCGATCATCGAGGACCCGGACCGCCCCGGCTGCATGACGGTGGTGCGAGAATAGGGAATGGCTATCGCCACGGACATCGACCTGAATCTGTTGCGCGTTCTCGATGCACTTCTCGCCAACGGCTCTGTAGCGGGCGCAGCAAAGGTCCTCAACCTGTCGCCGCCGGCCGTGTCTCGTTCGCTCGCCCGCTTGCGTGCAGTGGTAGGTGACCCGTTGTTCGTGCGGGCAGGAAGGTCACTCGTCCCGACCGATGTCGCCAACAGTCTGCGCGAGCCGGCCCGCCGGGCTCTCGAGGCTGCGGTTGCGGTCCTCGCTCCGACTCCCTCTTCGGATCCGGCGATGATCGAGCGCCGGTTCGTGATCTGCGCCGATGACGCCGTCGTCGCTGCACTGGCCCTGCCGCTGATCACCCGAGTCCGCACCACCGCCCCCGGTGTGGAGATCATTTTCGTCAGGGATGATCCCGACTCGATCGGGAGGTTTCGCTCCGGCACCCTCGACCTGCGCATAGACCCACACGTCGAACAGCACAACGACATCAACTCGGAGGTCATACTCACCGACCGGTTCGTCGCTGTGGTCCGTGATGACCATCCGCTGCTGACGAGACGGATGACGGCAAAACGCTATGCCGAGGCGCACCACCTCACGGTGTCACCCAAGGGAAAACCTCACGGCCCGATCGACCATGCTCTGGCGGAGCTGGGGCTGACCAGGAGACATATCACCACCGTCACGAGCTTCGTCGTGGCTGCGCACCTCGTCGCTGCCACTGACCTCGTGGGATCATTACCGCAGTCGATCGTGGCGCTGATGTCGCGCACCCTTCCGATCACCGCGCTGGAGATCCCCGTGTTCATCCCCGACTTCGAAGTCAGCCTGATCTGGCACGACCGCCACCAGCACGATCCCGGTCACAAATGGCTCCGCCAACAGATCCTCGAGTCGTTCAACGAACTCAGTCGAGCCATAGGCACCCGAGCAGAGATGCCCATCGCCCGGCAGAGAGAGGAGGGCAACGGATGACCGGGACAGGGAGTGCAGCTCGTACAGCCAGGGCGTACCCGTGGCTCCTCGAAATGCCGACAAGGAGGCAAGCCTCCTCGATGGACATCATTGCGGATGTGCGACGACGCTACTCGTCCACCTAGGTCGTCCCCGTCTGGTGAGGTGCACAGAAGGTGCACAGGACGCTGGCGGACGTGACTGGACCTAGCGGACCATGTGCGAACTCCGGCCGATCGGTGTGCGAACTCGAACGGCCGCTCCCGCAGATCCGCACCAGCCCTGGGCGGATTGAGATGCGGGAAGACCCCACCTGAGGGGTCCGTTCACGAAGCACTCGCCCGGATCAAGACGCCGGTCGGCCCGCCCTGCTCAAGACCTCGGCCAGGTCAGGTCGCACCGGCATCGGTTGCGTCGCAGGAACCCGAGCCCGGCCCGTGTTGCCGTTCGGATACCTGCCGACTGCCGACGCCAGACCTCCGACGATCAGCCGCAGCCCCTGGCCGAGCACCTCTTGTCGGTCACGCCCTCGCCAACCAGCAACGAGCATCGCCGAGTGCACCCGTGTGTGTGGCCATGGCCACGGCTGGCTCAATATGTGAGCGTCCTCGAGGAGTTGCCAGCACCGACTCCAATCTCCCCGGGCGCGGGACTCCTTGGCCTCGACGAGGTTGGAGTTGATGCAATCACGGATCTCGTCAGTCATCCTCCCCATCAGCTCAGTCCTTTCGCCAGCGCTCGCCACCGACGCTGACGCATCCGGTAGAACCACCTGGCGTACAGAACAATCACTGGCGTCAGGATCCCGGCGTTGACCTCGATTCGGTCCCGGTAGTCACACGCCGCCGCGTCGATCGGCACGACCTCGATGTCATGGTTCCACATCGTGATCAACCCACCGAACTCGCGGCTGCTCAGCGTTCGCGTCGATTCATCGATCGACACGATGTGCAGGTGGTGACGTGAGAACGGCAGGAATCCGAACAGGAATACCCATCCCACCACGGTCTCTCCCTCACGCCACTCGTCTCGCCGGCGACGGATGGCCGGCATCACGAGAAGGCGGCGCGTGACCCTTCGAAACGCGGCGGGCGTCTTGACGGCCGCCCAGACGGCGTCAGCGGGAGCATCGAGGGAGGTGGAACGGTCGACCACTGCCATGACCCGTAGAATGCGAGCAATCCTCAGTTTGATTCCACTCGCATTTCCAGGTGCCCGTCTCGTGTCCGACTCACCCGTCTCGCCGCGTAAATCCCCGATCCAAGAGCGGTCCCGGCGCACGGTCGAACGCATCCTCGATGCCGCGGCTCGCATTTTCAACGAGCAGGGGTACGCCGGGGCGACCACCAACGCCATCGCCGACGAGGCCGACGTCTCCGTCGGATCCCTCTATCAGTACTTCCCGAACAAGGACGCCCTGCTCGTTTCGCTCACCAAGCGGCACATTGAGGCCGCGACCGCGGGACTAGCCGACCTGCTGAGTGGCCTAGACGCCGAACCCGGTTTCGACGTCATCATCCGACGAGTCGTCGATTTCCTCGTCAAGCAGCATGAACTCGATGAGTTGCACCTCCTCGTGATGCATAGCGCTCCCCGCACGTACGAGGTCAATGTCGAACTCGAGCGAGCGAGGTCCCGACTGGTCGATGTGACAGCCCAACTCCTGACGACTCGAATCGATGACCCCGGACGCAGAAGTCTGATCGCTCGAATGGTCGTGGCGACGATCGATGCATCGGTCCACGATGTAATCCTCCGCCAGTCGAAGGGAACGGCACGACGAGATGCCGTCGACCTCACCATCACCACGGCCCTATCGATCATCGACTCGGCGTGACGAAGAGGTGTGCGAACTCCGGCCGATCCGTGTGCGAACTCGAACGGCCGCTCCCGCAGATCCGCACCAGCCCTGGGCGGATTGAGATGCGGGAAGACCCCACCAAGAGTAGATAACGGTTACGCGGCTACCCAGATAACGGGTATTCGACCCCGCTACTCGCCACTTGTGCGACGGCGCCCCGGCCTCCGCCGGGGCGCCGTGTTGCGTTCAGATCATCTTCGTTTCGCGAGCCGTGGCAGCGTCCAGAGAATGGGCCCGTTCTCGTCGTCGGCGTATCGAGAGGATGAGGCCTGCGATGGCCACCGTCGGTAGAGCGAAGAGCGAGAACATCGACAGGAATACCGCGGACCAGGTCCAGATCGCCGCGGAGCGGCGTGCGGCCTCGAGCGCGGCTACACAGCGCGGCGAGTGGGCGGTGGCATCGCCGATGGCCCAGCCGCCGAGGTTGGCACAGAGTTCCTGGTGGCCGGAGGGTTCGGAGACATAGATGTAGACGTCGCTGTTCCAAGCCGTGATCGCTGATGCGGCGCAGAGCAGCGCACCGAACACCGCGAGGGCCGTGGCGCACGCGAGCGTCTTCCACCAGCGAGGCATCGGCGCCTTGGCCGGCGCGTCGGCTCCGACATCGGTCTCCTCGAGCGTCCCGAAACTCACGCGCCTCTCCTCGTCACCATGTGACTTCACTGTGGCGAGCGGACACATCAGGAGCACAGGGGCGAAGGTCCCGCTTGCGATGCGAGCAGCTCTCGGATCAGGGTCGCCGGGCTGGGCGCTGTGGTGCTTCGGTCCGTTCGCGTACATGTACGACATGACGTGGGTCCGCAGCACCAACTGCTGCAACATCTGCCCGGCGTACTGCGGAGTCACTCAGCCCTTCGTATGAGAACTTCGTCGAATCCGAGTGCAAGCTCCGGGCTGGCCATTGGGCAGACCCCTGCCAGCACTGGGCGAAACCACAAGCGTTATTTGCCCACCAAGAGTCGAGAACGGTTACGCGGCGACCCAGATAGCGGGTGTTCGACCCCGCTGCTCGCCCCTTGTGCGACGACGCCCCCTATTACCAGGGGTTCGCGCCGGTCACCGCCGTGCTGAGGTGCTCCTCGCGGGAGGCGAGCGCAGGCGCGATCGTGGACAGCCACGCCGCCCGTTCGACCCCGGACGGGTCCGTCGGCCGGCCAGCGGCTTCACGGTGATGTTGGTCCTCGACGTCGTAGGGATCGACGCTCCCGGCATCGAAGTACTTCGGCTGCTTCGTATGGCGTCCCTCGCCGCCGGCGTTGATCGTGCACGCCGCGCGGCCCTCGGCGAGGCGGTACGCGGGGAGCGCTCCGTGCTCCCACGTCACCTCATCCGCCCGCGTGACGAACCAGTACACCGGCGTTCCTACGGTCGGGTCCTCGCCCCCGTCGGGATGCGTGACCGAACGTGCCACTGCGGCGAACCTCTTCGAGACCCACTCGTGGCTTGCGATCCAGGAGGGCCCGGAGATCGTCGCTCGACGACCATGGGCATGGTCATCGGAGACCACGAGCGAGGCGCGTCGGTTCGTCCAGAGCTTGGCCGCATGGCCGTGGATCGCGTTCCCGGGGTGGTACGGGATGAGCACGTGCTGCTTCCGTCGCCGCATCGCCACGAACGCGGCGGTGCCGATCTGTCCGTTGCGCGGCGACGCGCCAGGTAGCCCGCTCGCATCCACGGTGACCTGGAGCGTCTCGAACTGCGCTGCGAGGAAGTCCGCGAGAGGCGGTGGCCCATCGGCATCGTCGTAGCCGACCGTCGGGACGGGGTCGGCAACGAGTTCCTTCACGAAGAGGTTCTGCGAGCACTGGGTGAATACCTCCTCCGTCCCGCCCACGAGGTAGCAGAGGATGAATCGCCCGGCCTCCGCATACAGCCGGTGCGCCTCGATGTCCTGTTCCGCCAGCCCGTACTCGCCGACGAGTTGATCCGGCCGGACCGTGTCCACCCCGAAGAGGGTGATGTGGAGCCCCATGGCGTCGGGATCACGGGGGTGGAGCGCGAGGAGGGCGAGGTGCCCGGTCGCCCGCGCCGCGTCGATGAGCGCCACCACGCTGCCCGCGTGTTCCCGAGACCGCGTGCGGCCGATCCCGGGTTCGCCGTTGCGCTCCTCGCCGTCCACGAGCCGGTCGAGGTGCGGCGGCCGCGGACCACCTGCGAACAACCACTGCTCGGCACCGCGATCACGATCCGGGTCCTCCGCCTGCGGGATGAACACGGCGACCGCGACCGCCCCGTCGTTGAGCACCGTGATCGGACGGATACCCGCCTCGGCATGCCGGGGCAACATCGCCGCGCAGCAATCCCGGTGCCGCCACCAGAGGTGCCCCGTCGACGTGGTTCCGCTCGCCGCGAGCACCTGTGTCGCCGTTGCGGCGAAGGCCCCCATCACCGCGCTGCAGCGCGCCCGGTACTGCGCCCGGTAGAAGAAGTCCGCTTGCCCCACCACGACCGGCTTGCGCGGGCCGCGAGACTCTCCGGTGATACGAGCCGACCCCTCCGATTCGTCGGCCCGACGGCTCGCAAGGGTCGCGCTCACCAGATACTGCTGCACATGCTCCGCCGCCGGTCCCGGCTGTGCGGGCCTTCGGAGGTGACGCTCTGCGAATCGAGCGCGGAACGCCGGCGGCGTCACCGCGAGCGCCCGAAGCGCCCGTACGCGTCCTTCGGTCAGCCGATAGGCCCAATGGTCAGGGGTTCGTTCCGTGGTCATGGCCCGATGAAACTCGCCGCGACGTTGGACGAGTAGTACAGATCTCAGACGTACGTGATCTGCAGGTCGGGCGGTCCCCAGCGGCCCGGGGAGGTGCCGGTCAGGGAGTGACCGGCACCTCCCCGGCCCTCCGGGTCCTCATCCCCCTCCATCCACCGGCAGTGGGGCGGCCTTCGGGCCGTCCTCGGCTCGTGTCGTAGGTTCTCCACGACTCTCGCGCGCACCTAGGCGCGACGGAGGTCCTCGAACGTCCTTGCGGGATCGATCGAGGCGGTGATCGTCGCTGGAAACCGCGTGGACAACAAGTACAACTAGTCGTCGCCGGGTCCGCTCACAGGGCAACCCGCGATCGAAGGAGCATCGACGTGGAGCAGCTCAGCACCAGACAGCTGATCTTGGAACACGCAGTCCTCCAACTCGACACCGCAGGTTCCGAGGCGTTCCGTATCGATGACGTCTGCGCCGAAGCTTTCGTATCGAAGAGTTCGATCTACCATTTCTTCGGGAGTCGGGCGGGGCTCATCGCCGCTGCGGAGTGCGAGCGGTACAAAGCGTCGTTCCTCGCTGAGGATCGCGACCCGGTCGCCGCCGCCGACGCCTGCACCAATCGCAATGAGTTCATGGCGCTCGTGCTGGCCCAGATCGAGCGTTCAGTGCTCGATCCGGCGAACGAACGCGTGCGGACGCAGCGCGTCGCGGTCATCGCGCGAGCGATCGAGACGGGCGATGCGCGCGACGAGGTGGCGGCGACCCAAGCGGCATTCATCCACGAACTCGCAGTGGTCTTCGAGCGGGCCCAGGAGAAGGGCTTCGTCAACCCGACGCTCGACTGCCACGCGTACGCAGCGTTCATGCACACACTGACCCTCGGGCGCACGTTGACCGCCGGCGGCTTCGCGGACACCACGCGGTGGCTCGAGGTCGCGGGCGCCGCAGCCGTCGCACCGCTGACGTCGCCAGATCGCGCCTGAACCACCCCGCCGATATCTGCTCGATCGGCGCGTCCGCTCGGAGGCGGGACAAACCGTTGCGACCGATCGAATCCGAGGGATGGGGTATCAGGTTGGCTGAGTGACCCGACGATGTTGGGGGTCGAACACTGCTCGCGTGAGTTCCGGGCAGCGTCATCCTGACCGACGGCTCGTCGGGTTACCCGTCACCGGTCGGTGACGAGCCGGGCAACCGCAGCGTTTCCCGAGGGTTCTGCACCCCGAAGATGTCGTGACTGCTCAGTTATCGCGATACCGCACTGGCGACGTTCAGCCTTCGATCAGGCACAGGCCCACAGCGAGACCTCCGGCGGCAGGGCGCCGGCGTCGCAGTACACGGCCTTGTCGGCCAGCGTCCACGCGAGTTCGACGCTCGTCGCGCCGCTGTACACCCACAGGTAATTGATGAGTTGGTACCCATCGGCGCAGGCCTGTCCGAGGCAGTACCGAATGTTCGACGTCGCGAAGTACTGGCCGGCGACGATCGGTCCACCGCAGGTGAGCACACCGAACTGTGGCGTCGACCCCGACCACTCTCCAGGAATGAACGGAACCTGGCCCTGCAGATACTCAGTCGTGCAGAGATCGACCGTCGGCGCCGGCGACGTGGTCGTCGTTGCGGGGCGGGTCGTCGTCGTCGGGTTCGAGCTGCACTTCGGCGAACCGGTCTGCGACGCGGTGGTCAGCGCGGCCCGGGTCTTGGTGCCCACAACGCCGTCGACCGTGAGGCCAGCCGCGACCTGGAACCTCTCGACGGCGCCCGTGGTGTCGGGGCCGAGTTCGCCGTCGATCGGACCGGGCTGGCAGCCGAGTTGCAGCAGTTCGAGCTGCATGGTCTTGACGCCGTTCTGCGAGATGGGCTTGTCCGCCCCCGTGGTGCCGGTGGGCGCCGCCGGTGACGTCGTCGTGGACGCCTTCGAATCACTCGACGACCCGCTGCAAGCTGCGATGAACGTTGCGCCAAGGACCAGCGCCGAACAGGCTGCTGCAATTCGGGCGATTGAGATCGACGAGTGCTTCACGCGCGCTCCTGAGATGACGAAGGGATGTACTGATCCGGTATTCGTGGCCTCGACACAGCCTCGACCTTGCGAGGCCGATCGAAACGGTGATCTTGGATGGACCCCTCGTGGACAACAAGTACAAGTGCGTTGAGGGTCGAGCGCGCATGATCCGGCGATGGGAATGACCGTTCCGATTGCCCACGAATCGGGGGCTGCTCGTAGGCGGCCCGCCGAACACCGGATCGTCAGCCCGCTTCTGGCCGGCGGTCCGCCCGGGGAATGCACTCAGTCGAGCGAAGCGCACCTCGCAGGTTCTCCCACCACACGGCGAAGCCCACGCGTACCGCGCCCGCTGCGCCACGGAGCAGGAATCCACAACCTCGACCGGTTCGGCGACGGCGGCGGGAGTTCCACGACGCCCGGACCGCAATCCACCAGAGCCACACAGCTCCTCGTCGACAATCGCCTGAGGCTGTCCCACGTTTCGCAGGTGCGGCGGCCTGTACGGCCCATGTGCAAACTTCAGCGGATCCGTGTGCAAACCCTGAATCCCGGATCCCGCAGACCCGCACCAGGGCTGGGCATACCGAATTGCGGGAAGACCCCACCTCGAGTAGGTAACCGTTACGCGGCTACCCGGATAACGGGTATTCGACCCCGCTACCCGCCCCTTGTGCGACGACGCCCCGGCCTCGGCCGGGGCGTCGTCGCGTCAGGGTGCGGTTGCGGCACGATTGAACCGCCATCGGCCTTCACTCGGAATAGGTGGGCCACGGTCACGGTTGTCCGCCCAATCCGCCCCTACGACAGGAGCGGCAAACCACCAGGAGGCGAGCGAGTGAACACGTTCGGTTACGTCGGAGCGGCGATCACCATCTTCGGAGGCATCATCGGCCTCATGTTCCCGGACCGGGTCAGCCGCACGATCGGCCTGAGCCTGAACGGGCGGCTCGGGCGTTCGGAGTTCCGAGCGACCTACGGCGGACTGTTCCTCGCCGCGGGCGTCGCCGCGATCGCGATCGACGCTCCCGACTCAACGCTCCTGCTTGCGTGCGCGTGGCTCGGCGCTGCGGCGGGCCGTTCGATCTCGGCGATCATCGATCGGTCCTGGTCGAAGGAGAACGTCGCCGGCATCATCATCGAGCTGGCCGTCGGATCCCTTCTCCTCGCCTCGGCGTGACATCGGCCAGCCCCACCGATTCCCGCGAGCAACCTCCCGCGGATCAGCGTGGGCGATGCGGAACGGCAGGGTGATCACCCCGCACCGGGGCTCGGCGAAACCATCAGCGTCCTGTGCCCGCCCCAAGCAGCCGTCGGTTACGCGGTTTCCCGGATAACGGGTGTTCGACGCCGCTACTCCCCCTGGTGCGGCTGCGCCCAGGCCCAAGCGGAGCGTCGGCGAGTGCCTGCGGATTCGCCGATCGACCCGAGCGAACGCCCGCGCCTTGACTACCTACGTTCTGTAGGTACAGTACGACCCATGCCGACCGCCGCCACCTCGCGCCGCATCCGAGCGCCGCGCACGGATCCGCGTGAGCGGCGCCGCCTACTCCTCGATGCTGCGGAACGACTCCTCGCCTCAGGAGGGTCGGACGCACTGCGGATGGACGCCGTGGCCCGCGCCGCGGGCGTGACCCGCCCCGTCGTCTACGAGCACTTCGGTGATCGCGACGGCCTCATCATCGCTCTGCTCGAGCGACACGCGGCGCTGGTTCGAGACCACGTCCGAGATGCCACGTCACCTGGCCAGCCCTTCGACGCCGCGCTGCGCGCCAGCACCCGCGCTTACCTCGAGATCGCGTCGGTTGCCGGCCGGAAGATGCGAGCGCTCACGACGGCCCAGCACCTCTCCCCTGCGATCGAAGCCGCCCGCAGCGCCTACTGGAGCGACGCCGCCGATGCGTGGGCCGACCGGTACCGCCGTCACGCCGGTCTCCCGAAACGGCAGGCGCGCGCACTCGCCACCGCGCATCTGGCCGGCCTCGCAGCACTCGCCGGACTCTGCGCCGACGGCGACCTGTCCGTGGCTCGAGCGACCGACCTCCACGTCACCTCCACGATCGCCGCGCTCGGAGCGCTGCGCCACACCCGGGCGGGCCGCCGATGACCAGAAGGACCTTCCGTCGCCATGTACTCGTCGCCGTCGTCACACCCGTACTCGCCCTCATCGCGGCGTGCGGCCCGCTCCCACCCGCGATGACCTACCTGCCGTATGCCGGAACCCAACCGGCGAGCACGGCCATCGGACAGGTCTCCGAGGGGACCATCAGCACCCCCGACGGTCGCAACCGCCACTACCGGCTCTACGTGCCCGCGTCGCTCCCCGCCGACGCTCCCGTGCCGCTGCTCGTCGCGCTCCATGGCGGTCTCGGCACCTCGACGCAGTTCGCGCTCAACTCGGGCTTCGATGCACTCGCCGAGGCGAATCGGTTCGTCGTCGTGTACCCCGACGGGATCGGCAACCTCGCGGACGGCACGGGATTCCAGACGTGGAACGGCGGGTACTGCTGCGGTCCTGCGGCCGCCAACACCGTCGACGACGTCGGATTCATCCGTGCCGTCATCGACCGAGTCCGCACGCAGTTCGCCGTCGATCCGAACCGCACGTTCGCAGCAGGGCACTCGAACGGCGCCATCATGGCGTACCGACTCGCGTGCGAACTGTCCGATCGGATCGTCGCGATCGGCCTCCAGGCCGGCAGTCTCGGGGTCGACACGTGTGCGCCGAGCCACCCGGTCTCGGTGTTCCACCTCCACGGCACCGCCGACACGAACCACCCGATCGCCGGCGGCACCGGCACGGGCATCTCGGGCGTGGTCTTCCGGCCGGCTCGCGCTGCGGTCGATGCCCTCGCGAACGCGAACCACTGCACGGGCACACCGAAGGTCGCAGTCGACCCCTCGAACAGCGAGGTCACCTCGACGACGTGGTCGCCCTGCGACGGGACCACTGCGGTGCAGTACGTCGTGGTGCAGGGCGCCACCCATGCATGGATGGGGCATCCCGCAGCGTCCGCGCTCGCGGCCTCCTACGTGGGCGAGCCGTACCCGAAACTCGACGCCAGTCGCGCCATCTGGTCGTTCCTCGCTGCCCACCCGCGGACCTGACGCGAAGAGGAGCGCTGTGCACACTCCTCCGTCACGGTGTGCACGGCCCCGACGCCGGACTCCACATGCCCGCACCGCTGCTGGGCGAAACCACAAGCGTCATCCGCCCACCAAAGGGTTCTTCGCGCAATTCGGAAGATCTCTTCCCGCAATTCAGCAACGCCCGGGCCCCTGGCCGGGGCGCGGTCGTGTCGGAGGGGCGCTGTCACGTGCCACCGCGCACGGGTTCAAGCCATCAACGGGTAGTGCCACCGCCGTGGATCGTCACCGTGAGTGTGCTGCGTCAGGTGACGGTCAAAGTCAGCGACGTCATGCCGTTCGCAGACGGCGTGTAGGTCCAACCGGATTTCGCGATCCCTCTCACCGAACAGGTGAACGTCGCGCCGACCGGTACGGTCGCCGAGTTCGAGTAATCGGTCGCCTTCCCCGACGAGTCCGTCGTCCCCGTGAAGGTGTCCGTGGCACTCCCTGACCACGCGCCACTCACTGCGGCACCCGAGATCGGCCGTCCGAACGCATCGACCACGAAGATGTCGCAGCGGCCTTGACTCCGGGTGCTCTTCCGGACGATTGCCCCCTCGATGCGTTGCACCCGCAGGGTCTGGGCGCCCGAGTTGACGAACGCGACGGTCACCGACTGCTGGGCCGTGAGTCCCTCGGGATCGGCGGCGACCACCTTGAGCTGATGGTTGCCATCGGCGTAACTCCGAGTGTCGACGATGATCTGCCACACCGACGGGTCCGAGGTCGGCGTCAGCGGAGTCGCCGGACCGCCGTCGATCGAGAGGACCACGCTGGCGACCCCCGTCGAATCGGTCACCGTCGCCGAGACGACCGTGGACCCCGTCACCGAGGCGCCGGACTGGGGCGCAGAGATCCGGATCGCGGGCGGGAGGTTCTGAGGCGGGTTCACCGTGCCACCGGCTCGGAAGTAGAGATCGGTCATGACCCGGATGAACATGGCCTGCTGGTTGATGGACGGCTCCGCGTAGAACCATTCACCGGTGTCGGTGTAGTCCGGTACGCGGTCGCCGTTCCGGTCGGTGGCCCCGGGCACCACAACCCCTCGGATCGGATGCTTCGCCGTGGCGCGCCAATGGGGAGACCTCGTGAACTCGACCGCGCCCTCGTGCGCCAGCCAGGATTCCCCGAACGGGTTGCGACCGAAGATCCAGGCCAACTGGTTCACTGCGTAGTCGTAGTAGCGACGTTCGCCGGTGATCTCGTGGAGCCACAGTGCATCGCCCGAGGCCGAGGCCGAGGTCTCGTTCTGACCGAAGTCGCCGTACACCCACCAATCGGTGAACCGATACGCATTCGTCGCCTGCGCGGCGATGGCCCGATCAGCCGCCGCAGCGAGTTGCGCAACGATGCGGCCCTGATCTGCGGTCTCGGCATACGGGTAGAACGTCCTCAGCACGTACGAGCCCTGAGAGTCCCACGAACTCGGGCTGGTCCAATCGCCGAGATCGAGGTGCGCTCGCACTCTCGCCGTAGCATGGTCCAGATACCGCCCGTCGACTGCGGACCCACTGGCAGCCTGCGCACGGTGGAGTTCGACCGCACCGAGCGTCAGCCCCATGTCGATGTCGCCGAAGTAGAGGCCGCCCCCGTAGACCTTGGGCTTCACACGCGTCTGGTTCACGGACGCCCAGTCCCACGCGCGCCGGGCTGCAGTCAGGTACCGGGGATCCCCGAACACGCGATATCCGACCGCCCACGCGTACACGGCCTTGGCCGTGATGTCGGCGTACCGATCGGTGTCGAGCGGGCGGTCGTCCGCAGTCCCGACGACACCGTCAGTCTCGCGATCAGGTCGGCCGTCGAATGCCGCTGCGTACCCGTTGAACACGCGCTCGTACACCGAACCATCGGTGTGCTGCATCTTCAGCATCCACTCGAGGGCAGGGCGGGCCACTTCGAGCAGGTCCGGCACCCCATCACCGTCGTCCACGGTCTGCCAGTACGCCGACCTATCCTCCGCCGTGCGCAGCAATAGGTACGCCGCCCACGGGGTATTGCCCATGTACTCGTTGTAGTCCCCGGCGTCGTACCAACCGCCCGCGACGTCGCGACGGCCTCCCGGCAACGTGAGCGCGTCCTGCTGGATGAGCGCAGTGTCACCGCCCCCCTTGTCGCGTCGAGTCGCCTGGCGCGCATCGTCGCGATGGCTCGGTCCATGACCGCCCGAAGTGCCATCGAGCGAGACCCAGCTGTGCGGCTCCCCCGCGAGTTGGATACGGAAGAACTCGAGTGGATCGAGGTGCGTCACGTCGTACGAACCGATACCGACCGGGAACAGGGGCGACCGCACACCGTTCGACTCGATTCGATACCGACCGGGTGGCAACCGTGCAGCGGTGAAGTCGAGCCGATAGGTGTCGCCGATCTGATCGCTGCCGATCCAACCGCCGGGTCGGTACTCCACCGCGCTGCCGTCACCGGCCCACACCGCGACTCCGTCGGCATCGACGACACGCAGGGTTCGTTCCACGACCGAGCCCGTCGGGACCCCGAGCACCGCTGACATGGGGTCCCCAGGGGCGAAGCCAAGTTGCGAGGTCACGATGGTGCCGGCGACCGCGGCTGGCGCACGCCGACTCGCCGGGACCACGACGAGCAGAGCAGCGAGCACGGCGAGGGTCAGGGCCCAGGCCCCCACGAAGCGGAGCAGACTCCCAGCACGCCGCTGCTGCGTGACGCTCATGGTGACACAGCGTGGCCGGAGCGGCCCCGACGCGTCAATGTCTCCGGACACCCCACGGACCGGGCACGACCGGAGCGCTCCCGACCCCGATCGGAGCGGCCCGAGGACGAGAGCGGGCCCGGAAGCGGGCGACCACCATGCCCGATCGCGGCGATCATCGACCGGTCCTGGTCGAAGGAGAACGTCGCCGGCATCAGCATCGAACTGGCCGCCGGATCCCTGCTGCTCGCTTCGACCTGACCCCGGACGCGACGGTGGGGCGCCCGCGGGCGCCCCACCTGCCTCGCGTCACGCCTGACGGATCAGACGTTCGCGGGGAGCAGCACTCGGGTGATGCCGTGGATCACGCCGTTGCTCGCCTTGATGTCGAGGGCGAACAGGTTGAGGTACGGGTTCGGCCGGGCCGGGGCGAGGTCCACCAGCTGGATGTAGCGCACGCCGAAGCTCGCACCGGCGAGCGTCGACACGCTCCCACCGGTGACGCCCTTGTAGAGCATCGCCCAGACACCGAGACGCTGCGGAGCCACGTGGTACTTCAGCACGACGGTGAGCACGTCGACCGCGCTCCCGATGCCGGTCGATGCGCCGATCTGGCCGAGGGCGTTCACGAGGTACGTCCAGGCCGCCGACTCCGAGGTGCCCACGAAGCCCAGGTCACGAGCGGTACGCAGGAAGGCGGCGTCGTTCGGAGCGAACACCGTCAGGTTCGGGGTGCTCGCCAGCGCGTCGACGAGACCGGCCGTCTGTGCGGCCTTGATGAGGATGTCGTAGTCCTGCGCGTTGGTGTCGAAACCGCTGAGACTGCTGCGCTGTGCCAGGACCTGGACGACGTTCGACGAGGTGGTGGTGGCACCCGCCGGCACCGCCGCACCGAGAGCGACCGCCGCAGCGACCATCGGGATGACGAGGAACTTGCGGATCATGGTGGGACTCCTGACTCCGTTGCTGGGGGGCGGGTTCGGTCGGGAGTACGGAGTGCCGACCTCGAGCGGATGACCAAGATTTCACTTGACCCCGTGGGTCCGACTTGCCACGTTGGTACCCGTGTTCAAGCGCATGCGATGGATGGCGGTCGGCCTCGCGGCCGGCCTCGTCATGGGCGGCGTCGCCTACGCCGTCGTCGTGAATCCCCCGGCGGCCGGCGACCGGTACTACGCGTGCGTCAGCCCCAGCGGCTCCGTCCGTGCCGACACCATCCGCCGAAACAGCCCGCCGACCAAGTGCCCCAACCGCACGGATCAGGTCCAGTCCTGGAATGCGCAGGGGACCACCGGCCCGTCCGGCCCGACCGGAGTGGCAGGTTCAGGTGGGAACGCATTCCGCTCGTACGTCGGCACCTACACCGTGCGTCACACGAACAGCGGATGCGGCGCTGCCCAGATGCGCGTCGAACTCGTCGCAGTCGCCGGAGCAGCGCCGACGAACCCGTTCGGACCATGCCTCGACATCGTCTG
>JBEAXD010000120.1:0-6926 GCA_041159995.1 Actinomycetota bacterium
CCGCGTCGTCGAGGTCGCGGCGGAGCGGGTCGGCCGGACCTCGCCCGAACGCGGCATCGGCGGCTGGCAGGGCGGCCCCGCGATCACGGCCGCCGTCACCGGAGCGCTGCGCCTCGATGCACGGGCCGGTCGGCTCGCGGCCCGCCTCGGGATCCCGGTGCCCGGCCTGTCGCTCTGGGCGGTGTGCCGATCCGGGAGTCCCCGGTGAGCGCCACGATCGTCGTCCCCTGCTACAACGAGGCCGAGCGTCTCGACCGCGCCGCGGTCGGCCGACTCGTCGCCGGACTGCGCGCACTCGATCACCGCAACCGCGTCCTGCTCGTCGACGACGGCTCGACCGACGGGACCGCCGAGGTGCTGCGCGCCATCGAGGCGCAGAACGGTGCGGTGCGCGCGCTCATCCTCCCGGAGAACGGCGGCAAGGCCGAGGCCGTGCGTCGGGGCCTCAACGCGGCGCTGGCCGCCGGTGCGACGATCGTCGGATTCGCCGACGCCGACTTCGCCACGCCCCCCGAGGAGCTCACCCGCCTCCTCGAGGTCTCGATCCGTCACCCCGAGGACCTCGCAGTGCTCGGGTCGCGGGTCCTGCTCCTGGGCCACGCGATCGATCGGTCCCCGAAGCGGCACTACGTCGGCCGCATCTTCGCGACCATCGCCGGTCCCTTCCTCGGCGTGGGCGCCTACGACTCGCAGTGCGGCGCCAAGTTCTTCCGCGACACGCCCGCCCTCCGTGCGGCACTCGGGGATCCGTTCCGGAGCCGGTGGGGTTTCGACCTCGAACTGCTCGGCCGGCTGCAGGGTTGCGGGGTCACCCCCGACCAGATGCGCGAGGAACCGCTCAACGAGTGGCGCGACATCGGCGGGAGCAAGGTGACGACGCTCTCCGGCCTGCGCACGTTCTGGGAACTCGTGGCGATCCGTCGTGATCTACGGAAGTGGGCGCGCCAGCACCGCGACGCTCCCGAGATCGCGGCGGCGTCGTAGCGTCTCGTACCGATCCGCCACGGCGGCCAGGTCGCCGGGCGCGTCCCGCACGGTGCCCGGCTCGGTGATCGTCGCCCCCGCCGCTTCGAGTCGCGTCGCGAGTCGGTCGATCGCGACGAGTTCGTCCGGCGTCACGCCCGGTACGAAGATGACCCGCTCGGCCCCGACGGGGATCCGCCACGCATCGGCCCCGGTGCGCACGGTCACGATGGTGCGCACGCCGCACGGCTCGTCACAGCCCCGGTACTGGCGGGCCCGGCCCGCCTGCAGGCCGAGCCAGCGATCGTTCACGACGAACGGGATCCCCCGCTCCGCCAGCGACTGCATGAGCACCGCGCCGTAGGGCTGTCCGAACCGTTCCCCCGCCGTGTCGTACCGGAGCACCCCGCGGTCCCGCAGGACCTCGGTACGCGCCACGAGCCGTCGGGCCGCCGGGGTCGCCACGTCCGAGTCCGGGAGCACTCGGCGATCCGCATGGGCCGGCAGGTTCGCCACGCTCACGAGCACCACGAGTCCGGCGAGGACGGCGAGGACGGCGGGCGACCCGGCGGGATCGCGCCGGATCGCCGTGATCCGCAGCAGCAGCGCGAACACGATGAACGCACCGATCGGCCACAACCACCGCATCTGGTGGGGAGCCGGGAACCCGAAGCCACTCGTCGGCTGCCGCGACAGCGCCGCCAGCCCGGCGAGGAGGCCGACGAGCGCGACGAGTGCGGCGTCCCGTTCGGCCCGGCGCGCCGGGCCGCGGCTCACGCCGATCGCCACCACGAGCAGGAGGACGACGACCGCGACCGCGACCGCAGCGACCGCGACCGACGGGATCGGACCGACGGCCAACCGGGCCCCGAAGGACGGTCGCAGGATCGACGGCGGCATGGCGACGACCGCGGCCGTGTACCGCAGCGCGTCCTCGGGGCCGATCGTGGGACTCGACGCGTACCGGCCGGTCGCCGCGCCGACGAGGCGGCCGAGGTTGCCCGGTCCCGGCCCGAACCACTGCTGCCACAGCGGTTGGGCCCACAGGATCGCGACCACGCCGACCGTGAGCGCCGCGGGTGCACCGAGTCGACGCCACGTGCCGCGATCCGAGAGCACCGCGACCGCGACGCCGGCGACCACGACGACCGGGGCGAGGAAGGCGTACGAGACGTGGGTCTGCACGAGCAGCGACGCCAGCGCGCCGGCCCACGGCAGGACGAGCGGTCGCCCCGCCGCGAGTGACCACGCGAGGACGAGGAGGAGCAGGAACGGCATGACGAGCGCGTGGGGCTGCCACACGTCGTACAGCAGATCCGATCCCATCGACCACGCGAGGGCCGATGCGACGAGCAGCGCGAGCACGAAGCCCCGGCGGCCGGCGACCCGGTGCGCCATCGTCGCCGCCGCCACCATGCACGCCACGTTGAGCGACGCCACGCCGATGACGAGACCCGGCCCCGAGCCGAACGCGCGCACCGGCCCGGCCATGAGGTCGAGCATGATCGGGCCGGGATGGCTCACGACGACGCCGAGGGTCAGCGACGCGGACGACACGGTGCCGAGCCATGGGTGGTTCGCGGTGAGCACGTCGCGGGTGCGCATGAGGATGAGCGCGTCGTCGTTGATGGCGACGTACCCGTCGGCGATCGCCCGCGCCGCGGCCACGACGACGGGGAGCACTGCGATCGAACCCAATGCGAGCTCCGGCCACCGCCGTCGGGCCCGGGCCACGAGCCGGGCCGCCCCGCCCGTCCGACGGATCCCCGCCGCCGCGTTCACGGGAGCGGGGTGAGCACCACGGCCACGGACCCGATGTCGCGGGCCCGCTGGAGCGCTCGGTATCGGTCGGCCGTCTCACGCTGGCGGGCCGGGACGCCACGAGGCACGCCGTACCCGTCGAAGCGCACGCCGGCCGCCCGCAGGTCGACCTCGAGCGCGGCGAGCTCCCTCGCCTCCGCCCGCGTGATGCCGGCCACGTAGACGTGAGCCAGCGACCCGGCCGTCGCCGCCGCGGCCTCGGGTCCCGACACGACGGTCATGCGGGCCCCGACCCCGCACTCGCTCGCCGTCGCGGTCGTGCACCGGAACCGTCGTCCCTCGCCGAGCTGGTGCACGAATCCGTCGTCGGCGGTCACGAAGGGGATGCCCGCGTCGGCGAGGCCGGCGAGCAGCGGGCCGCTGTAGGGCTCGGCGAAGCGCAGGGTCGAGGGATCGAACAGGAGCACGCCGCGCCCGCGCAACGCGTCGAGACGAGCCACCATGCGGCGCACGCTCGGGGTCGCGTCGCGGTCCGCCGTCTGCCCGGCCGGAACGACGTACGTCGGGAGGCTGAGCGCAGCCACGAGGGCCAACACCCCGACGATGACGGGAACGAGGGCCGGAGCCGTTGCGACCCGATCGGTCACCCCGAGCAGGATCGCGAGCAGCACGATCGCACCGATCGGCCAGAGCCACCGCATCTGGTGGGATGCGAGACCGATCGCACCGACCGGCATGAGGGTGAGTGCGCCGAGCGCCACCACCACGAGCACCGCGGCGAGCACCCCGGCGGAACGGGTCGGGCGTCGCTCGGGGCCGCGACTCCTCACGATGACCGCCACGAGCAGTCCGAGCACCACGACGATGCCGAGGGCTGCGGGCCCGAAGCCCGGCAACCCTTCGACCGGAATGCGCGCCCCCTCGGCGTCGGTGATGCGCACGGCCGGGATCGAGTCGGCGAACGATGGCCGCAGGATCCAGGGCGGCAGGGCGACGACCGCCCCCACGAGCCGTGTCGCGAGGCCGAGACCGATCGCGTCGCTCGAGCCGTACCGCCCCGACGCCGCGTCGACGAGTCGGGCGAGGTTGCTCGGCCCGGGACCCTGGACCTGCTGCCAGAGGGTCTGGGCCCAGAGCACGAGCGCGACCGGCACGCTCCAGATCAGCGGCCGGACGAGTGACCGCCAGTCCCGGGTGTGCGCGAGGTGCAGCGCGACGCCGGCCACGAGCGTGAGTGGGGCGAGGTACACGTAGGACAGGTGGGTCTGCACCAGCAGGGATACGAGGGCGACGCTCCCGGGGATCGTCCACACCCTCCCCTCCGCGGCGGCCCACGCGAGCACTGCGAGCAGCAGGTACGGGAGCACGAGGACGTGGGGCTGCCACACGTCGAAGATGAGTTCGCTGCCCATCGACCACACGATGAGGGAACCGACGAGCAGCGTGAGGACGTACCCGCGTCGCCCCGCGATCCGGTACGAGACGGCCGCCGCGCCCACGAGGCACGCGCCGTTGACGAGGCCGACGCCGATGGCGAGACCCGGCCCCGCCCCGAGGACCTTCGTCGGCACGGCCATGAGGTCGAACAGCAACGGACCCGGGTTGTTGAGGTTCACGCCGAGCGACAGGGAGGACGAGGACCAGGTGCCGAGCCACGGGTGGTTCGCGGTGAGCACGTCACGGCTGCGGAGCAGGATGAGCCCGTCGTCACCGATCGGGACGTAGTCGTTCGCGATCGCCCGCACCACGGCCACGACGATCGGGGCGAGGGCCACGAGCGCGGCGAGCACCTCGATCCGATGTGCATGCGTCCATGCGCCGAACGACCTCGACCGGGTCGGCGCCACCGTCGCGGCCGTCACCGGCGGAACCCGATCGGTACGAGCAGCACGCCCGCGGGCTGGCCGAGCCGGAGCATCCGGGCCACGAGCACCTTCTCGCGTGCGGTGAGGGTCGGTTCGAGGGAGACGGTGAAGAGCGTCTCATCGATCTGGCGGACGCGTTCGTCGAGACCCCGGCCCGCGAGCGAGGCGATGAGCTCGCGCCGGTCCCGTCCGTACTCGGCCCGCCCCGCGGCCGAACGCGGGTCGTGCCGGGCCACGAGTTCGACCCCGGGCTCCCCCGATCCGAGCAGCGCGGTCAGGTACCGCCCGCTCGCGAACCGCAGCTCCCGGGTCGCGTCCGGGGCGTCGAGGACGCGCTGGCGGGTCACCGGGACGCGCCAGGTGTCCGGGACCCCGACCGTCCAGCCGCGACGCTCGAGCTCGTTCACCAGTCCGTACCCCTGCGAGCCGATGTAGTGGGCGTCGTTCCACGTGACGACGAACCGGTCGTCACGATCGACGCCGCCGGTGCCCGCCGAGAGCGCTCGGTCGGTGCGGGCGACGAGGACTCCGAGGGGATCCGAGAGGCTGGCCTCGGGCGGATCGAACGTCGCACACTCGACCGTGAAGGCCACGAGCGCGACCGCCGACACGAGGACCCCGGTGCGCGTGACGATGCGAGCGAGGCTCGCGCCACCGATCTCCCGGGACCGCAGGACGGTGTACGCGGTCCATGCGGTCGCCAGCACCGCGAGCGCGACGGTGCCCACCATCCAGAGGCTGAGGTAGTACCAGACCGTCCCGAAGATGCGACTCAGCGAGACGAGGCCGAGCACGAGCGCCGTCGCGACGACGGCGTGGAGCGGGAGCAGCCGCACGAGCCGCAGGCGCAGAGCCGCCACCGCCGCGACGACCCACGCACCGAGTACCACTGCGCCGACGAGCACCGACCCGGTCGATGCGTCCGTCCCCTCGACCACGAGCCGCGAGAACGAGCCCTGACCGAGCGCGTGCACGAGGTCGAAGTGGCCGAGCAGCACGCGCACCCCCGTGCCCCATCCGACCGGGGCCTCGGGCGGGGTCCGGAAGTAGTCGACGATCATCGAGATGTTGCGGTGACCCGCGAGCTGGTCGAGCAGCGGCGGGATCCAGAGCACCGCGAGGAGACCGAGCGAACCGGCGCACCACGCGAGCGGCCGACCGCGATCCGCCGGTTCCCGCACCGCCCGCCACACCGTGAGTCCGAGCATGAGCGCCCCGAGACCGCCGACGAGGCCGACGTACGGGATGTGGGTCTGGGCCGCGAGCGACCCGAACCCGACGAACGGCAGCCACGCGACCGGATCGCGATCGAGCACCGACCACGCCGCGAGCAGCACCACGATCCAGGGCAGGACCGGCAGGTAGGGGTTCCAGGGCTGGGTCAGCAGTGACGGCCCGTACCGCCACACCACCAGGGCGACCACCGTCGCGACCGCGAGGGTCATCGGTGCACCGCCCCGTCGGCGGGCGAGCCAGAGTGCGGTCAGCATCGCGAGCATCGACAGCAGCACCGTCCCGTACTCGAGGCCGTGCGCGCTCGCGCCGACGAGGCGGTAGACCGGCGCCAGCGCGTAGAAGGAGAGCGGACCCGGGTGGCTCCCCTGATCCGGGAAGCGCCCGATGCGGCCCGGCAGTCCCACGAGCGGGGTGTCACCCGTGCCGACGTCGCGGACCCGGAACTCCGTCATGGCGAGATCCAGGACCGGGTACCACGGATGCCGGGCGATCGAGATGATCGCGACGAGGAACGGGATCGCGAACGCGAGGGTTCCGGCGAGGACCGGGTGCGTCCGACACCAGCCGAGCACCGCGGCGCGGACGGCGCGCGGTGCGGCCGTCGGCTCGGACGTCCGGACGTCGGTGATGGTTCGATCCCCCTGCTCGCGAACGGACCCGCCACGTGCGCGTCGCACCGGCGCGGGACCGCCGGAGTCTACGGCCGCACCCCCGGCGGACCCCGGCGCGCCCGGGAGGTCGGCGGGGACGGGCGAGTACCCTGATCGCTCGTATGCCCGCCGGTTCCGCGCACCGCCTCGTCGCCCCGTACGCGGACGCGCTCCTCGCCCGCGACCTCCCCGCGCTCGATCCGACCCGCCGGGCCGACACGGTGGCCTTCGTCGCCACCCGGGTCGCGACCCTGCCGACGCCGATGCTCCTCGGCGTCACCGTCATCGCCCGGGTCTTCGACCTGCTGCTGCGCCTCGGCTCCCGACGGACCTTCATCACGCTGTCCACCCGGGTCCCGCTCCCATTCGTCTCCGAGTACCCGCGCCTCATCCGTTCCCTCGCGTTCGCGTACGTGTGGGAGCGCTGGCCCGACACCCGCCCCGACGGCGG
>JBEAXD010000175.1:0-4114 GCA_041159995.1 Actinomycetota bacterium
ACTCAGGTCGGCCCCCGCGCAGAAGGCCCGACCGGCCCCGGTGATGACGAGCGCTCCGACGCCCTCATCGGCCTCGGCCGCGTCGATCGCGGTCACGATCCCGGCGACGAGTTCGTCCGAGAGCACGTTGCGGCGTTCGGCGTCATCGATCGTGATGACCTCGACGCGACCGCGGCGTTCGACGTGGACGGGCATCTCAGGTTCCTTCGCGGTGGACGGCGGGGGAGTGGCGGAAGAAGGTCTCGACGTCGCGCTGGTACCGGTACGACGGGTTGTTGTCGCCGATCACGCCCTCGAGGCGCAGGCTGCGCGCGAACGCGTTCACGGTGGCCGCGGTCGTGTGCTGGTACTCGAACCCGGCGCGGCGGAACGCCCGGGTGTCGACGACGCGCCCGTACCGGAGGAGGTCGAGCACCTCGGGTGGCAGGTCCACGACCCGGGCCATGCGCAGCGGTTCGGCGGCCCAGTTCGTGAGCACCGGTGGGAGCGGGACCCGGCGCTTGCCGACCACTCGGCACACCTCGCTCCACGGCATGGTGCCCCGTCCCGCCACGTTGAACACGCCGGGCACATCGTTCTGGGTCGCGAAGACGAGCGCCCGCGTGATGTCGTCCTCGTGGATGAACTGCAGCCGGGGATCGAAGCCCATGATCTCGGGCACGATCGGGAGCCGCAGGGCCTTCGAGAACGGCGAGGAGATGTCGTCGCCGAGCACGTTGCAGAACCGCAGCTTCGTCACGATCACGTGCGGGTTGTCGACCGCGAAGTCGCGCACGAAGGCCGAGGTCTCGAGCAACGAGCGCTCGACCTCGGTGCGCGGCGGAGTGGTGCGCTCCATCTCCTCGCGGAAGAAGTACGGGTCGCGCTTGCCCGCGCCGTAGATGAGGGTGGACGACTTCACGATGAGCTTGCGCACGGTGCTCCCGGCGGCACCGGCCGCGGCGAGCAGGTTCATCGTGCCGATGACGTTGACCTCGTGCATCCGGCGCGTGCTGTGCTCGGTGGAGTCGACGAGCAGGTGGGTGTGCAGGATCGTGTCGACCCGCGTCGCCTTCACGATGCGCTGCAGGATCGAGTAGTCCGAGTCGGCCCGCACGAACTCGGTGCGTTCGAGCGGAAGTCGCGGTTCGTCGGTGTCGAGGCCGACGATGACCTCGACGTCGTCGAGGGCCTCGAGGGCCTGCGCGAGTCGGCTGCCCCAGAAGGTGCCGAGTCCGGTGACGAGGATCCGCATCGCTACCACCAGGTGCTGCGGCGGGTGCGCAGCATGTCGTAGAGCGCGTCCTGGATCGTGCCGCGGATGCTCTCGGCGGCGTCCATGACCCGGGCCCGGGAGTACCGCTCCTGATCGGGGTCCACGTCGAAGTGCATCGGGGGCAGGACCCGGATGCGGAACTTCGCAGGGAGGTAGGCGACGAGGCCGAGCGGTCCCATCATGAGCATGTTGGCGGTGACCGGGAAGTACGGCATGCCGATGAGGCTCGCGAGACGGCGGCTCTTGAACAGGATCGGCATCGACTCCTCGGCCCCGACGACCGCGATCGGGATGATCGGGACGCCGGCGCGCATCGCGATCTCGACGAACCCGCCGCGCCCGAAGCGAGCGAGCCGGTACCGATCCTTGTAGAGCTTGCCCGTACCCTTCGTGCCCTCGGGGAACACGAGCACGAGCTGCTGGTCCTCCTTGAGGAGTCGGTACGCGTTGTCGGGGTGCGCGGTGACGCCGCCGGCGCGTGACCACAGCGTGCCGACCCCCGGGAGGTCGCGGAACAGGTACTCCGCCAGGCCGTACACCGGCCGGCCGAGTTCGGTCTCGATGCCGTGCATGATCGCGGGTGCGTCGGAGGGGATCGCCGCGGCGTGGTTCGACACGAGCAGCGCGCCGCCGTCGACCGGGATGTTCTCGAGGCCCTCCCACTCGACCCGGAACCAGTAACGGTAGAGCGGGTCGTACAGGCGGCGGGCGAGCGAGCGCATCCGCTCCGAACGGCCCCACGGGTCGACGTCCCCGAACCGGATCTCGCGGTCGGGCGGCTCGGGGTCCGGGAGTTCGCGGGTGACCCGGGGCGGCACGCGCACGAGCGCCCGGGTCGGGGTGGCCGCCTCCGCCGGACCGAGGTCGAGGAACTCGGCCTCCTCGACCTCGAGGACCCCGGGGCGGCGCTCGTCCTCGGGTGCGGTGGGGTCGTCGGCGGTCGGGGTCACCCGGTTAGGAAACCGCGCATCGGCGTCCGCCGCAACTCCGCGGGCCCGTTCGCGCCCAGCGCGGTCGGAACGGACGTCATGTGCGGTGGCGGATCGCCCCGGGGACCAGCCAGGCCGTCCCCCGGAAGCGGAGGCCGAGGCCGACCACCCGGGCGACCATGAGGGCGACGATCGCGCCCCAGAGCATGAGGAGACCGCCGTCGACGAGGAGCACGGCGAGGGCCAGGGGCAGGAACACGCCGATGCCCGCGACCGCCATGGCGATCGCGAGGTAGCGCGAATCGGACGCGCCGATGAGCACCCCGTCGAGCACGAACACCGCGGCGTTCACGGGCTGCATGAGCGCGACGATCACGAGCACCTGCGACGCGAGGTCCCGGACCGCCGGGTCGTCCGTGAACCACGGGATCACGAGAGGGCGCAGGAGGAACAGCACCACCCCGAACCCGATGCCGACGAGGACGCCCCACTCGAGCATGCGGTGCGCCGCGCTGCGCGCACCGGTCGGATCCTCGGCGCCGAGGAACCGACCGACCATCGCCTGTCCGGCGATCGCGATCGCATCCACGGTGAGGGCGAGGAAGATCCAGACCTGGAACGCGATCTGGTGGGCGGCGAGCGCGGTATCGGAGATCCGGGCCGCGACGGCGGTGGCGGCGAGGAGTGCGATGAGCAGGCTGGCCGTGCGCACGATGAGGTGACCGCCGACCACCGCGGTCGCGCGCATGCCAGCGAGGCTCGGACGCAGGCCGGCACCCGCGGCGCGTGCCGTGCGCAGGACGATCGCGACGTAGACCGACATGGCCACGGTCTGGGCGATCACCGTGCCCCATGCGCTCCCCGCGATCCCGGTGTCGAGTCCGAACACGAGCACGATCTCGATGACGAGGTTGAGCGCGTTCGCCCCGAGTGCGATCCACAGCGTCGGCCTGGTGTTCTGGAGGCCCCGGAGGTACCCGGCCCCGGCGAGCGCGAGCAGGACGCACGGTGCCCCGAGCAGGCTGATGCGCAGGTAGGTCCGGGCGTACGGGGCGACATCGGCCGAGGCCCCCATCACCCGCACGATCCAGGGTGTGAGCGCGATGCCGAGGGCGGCGAGGCCGATCCCGAGCACCGCGGCGAGCCACATCCCGTCGATGCCCCGGGCGGCGGCGGCCCGGCGGTCCTCGGCGCCGACGTGCCGGGCGACCGCGCCGGTGGTGGAGTACGCCAGGAAGTTGAAGATCGCGAACGTCGCGGTCAACACGATCCCGGCGACGGCCAGGCCGCCGAGCGCCGCGACGCCGAGCGTGCCGACGATCACGGTGTCGACGAGCACGTACAACGGCTCGGTGGCCAGTGCGCCGAGCGCCGGACCGGCGAGGCGCACGATCTCGCGGTCGTGGCGCCGACGGTGGGCGCGCACGGGTGTGGCGGAGGGCGCGTCTGCGGGGTCCATGGGTCGGTCCGCGACGCTACCGGGGTCACCGCGGGGCGACGCCGATGTGTGTGGTGTGGCCGGTGGGGTTCCGCGACCCGGCGCCGCGGAGGTCGTCGGCCGAGCGTGTCCGACCCCCCTGCGAACCTCTCGGACGTGGACGGAGTACCTGCACTCACCTTCGCTTCGGCGGCCCGCTCGCTCGGCACTGCGGCACGCGCCGCGGGGCTCGACGTCCCGGCGTTCCGATCGCCACCCCGGATCCCGGGGAGCGATCGGTCGATCCGGCGCTTCCCCGGCGGCGCGGTCGTGGCGGTCCGGGTGCGTGGTCGCTCCCTCGCCCCGGTCCTCGAGGACATGGTCGAGGGGGTCCTCGTCGCGAACCGGGTGCGCGGCGAGGCCCGTCCACGGCTCCGGCTGGCCCTGCTCGCCGCCGCGCTCGGCGATGCGCTGCCGGCGCCGGCGCCGGCAGCGCATCGCCGAGCGCGGCGG
>JBEAXD010000190.1:0-4565 GCA_041159995.1 Actinomycetota bacterium
GCGCGTCCGAGTGGCGCGCACCGACGGTCGGGTCCAGCGAGGTCGGCTCCATCCATGAGCACGTTCGACATCCATGTCCACTCCTCCCCGGCCCGCCCCGGAACCGAGGGTTCCGGGGGACTCGACCGTCCATCCGTGGCGACCGCCTTCCGTGGCGGTCGATCAGGAGTGACATCGGATGCGCTTGAGCATTCCTTGAGTATGAATCTCGTGACGCCCGTCACGTGGGCGGATCCTCGACCGGCCCGGAGACGAAGGTGCCCCTGCGAACGGATCACACGCACCGGGCAGGGAGGTGGTCGCCGCCCACAGGGGCAATGACGTTCTATCACCGTTAGGCAACGGTGTGGGTACAGGTCGGTGTGCCGCGGGTCACTCCACGGGACTCACGGCGCGGTGTAGCGGTGGAGGACCGCACCGGCTCCCTCGGAGACCGTGATGTACCCGCGCCCGTCGACCCGGAACCCGACCGCCTCGCCCTGGATCTCGGCGGGAGCGGGTCCGGCGCAGCTCACCGAGCCGGTCGTCCCGGCGAGGAAACGGTCCAGCGGCAGGTCGGCGTTGCGGGCGATGACCCGCACCCCGCCGTAGGTGCGGATCGCCAACTGGAGTCCGTCCCGCGACAGGTCGGCTCCCGTGATCGCGCCGGCGAGACCCGCCGCCGTCGTGACGGTTCCGGCCGCGGTCATGGTCGTCGTCGACCCGCCCGCCACCGCAGTGCTCGCCCGGTACACGCCCTGCGCGCCACCGGCGAGGCTCTTCGTGACGACGAGGATGGAGTGCGACACCGGGTCGATCGCCAGCCCCTCGGCGTCGTGCGCGCCGTCCGGGTACCGGAGCCGCAGGGTCTCGACCTCGGTGATCGTGCCGGTGGTCGACCCGGTGGGCACGACGACCGGTTCGACCATCCGGTGGACGAGGATCTCGGCGCGGGCCGCGGCGTTGTCGCCGATGTCCCCCACGTAGAGGTACCGGGTACCGGCGACCGGGCCCTCACCGACCGCGACGTCCTCGAAGTCGTTGGCCGTCACCCCGGCGAGCGTCAACGTCGCCCGCACCACGCCGGCCTCGTCGATGGCGAAGACCCGGGCGCTGTCCCCCGAGTCGTTGTGCACCCACCACAGCCCGGTCGTGGTCCGGTTCGCCGCGATCCCGGAGATCTCGACGAGCGCCGGATCGGTGATCGGCGCACTGGAGGTCGCGACGAGGGTCTTGGCGCAGGCCGCCCGTACCGCCGGCGCCGAGCACCCCGAGACGCCGGCCGCGACCAACCCGACCGCGGCGACGGTGAGCACGAGGGGCCGACGACCCCGACGCCCGGCGCCGCGCGTCGGGGTGCCCCGGATCGGCGGGATCACGCCGGCGGCCGATCGTCCGGACCGACGAGGAACCCCTGGTACTCCCCCGGCGCCGGCACCTCGGCGATGCGGTCGGGGTCCGCATCGAACTCGACGCGCAACGCCTTGCTCATGATGGCGTGAGCCTCGTAGAGCGCCGTGATGTAGGTGAGCTCCAGGATCTCCTCGTCCGAGAGGTGCGCGTGCAACGCTTCGAAGACCCCGTCGGCGACCCTCCCGTTCTCGAGCGTGAGCGCGTCCGTGTACGCGAGCACCGCGCGCTCGACCGGGGAGAACAGGTCCGTGGCACTCCAGTGCGGGATCGCGGCGATCTTCTCCTCACTGATCCCGACGGTCCGACAGGACTTGCAGTGCTGCGAGAACACGAATCGGGACTGGCGGGTCCACCCCGTGCGGGTCTGCGCGAGCTCCCGCAGCTGCGGGTCGAGGAGTCGCTCCGGCGAGCGGTAGAGCATGATCCCCTGACACGCGTGCTCGAAGACGGCGGGTACGAGGGCGAACACCGTCCACCAGTCCCCGGGCGTACCGGTGACGGTGCCCGGCGTCTCGACCGGACACACCCCCTCCCCGAAGAGCAGGTCGTAGAGCATCGTGACCATCGGGCTCGCCTCGGCCCGGGGCACCTGACGCAGACGGGGCATGGGTCCTCCAACTCGGTCGGAATCCGACGCCGGTCCAGTCTCGCACCCGGAGGGCGTCGGTGCGACGGACCCGACGGGTCAGCGGGCCCGAAGGTTCCACCAGAGCAACTGGCGGATGCGTTCGTAAGCGGGTTTGGGCCGGAGTTCGGCGTCGAAGATGCTCGCCTCACCGAAGCCCGGGAACTCGCCCGGGATCCACGACACCGCGTCGGAGTAGTTCCAGGTCGTGATGCCCGTGCACTCGCGCACGGCGAGGCAGGCCATGACCGCGGATCCGTAGGCGTCGGCCTGCGACTGCGGGCCCGTCGCCGGATCGGACGGCAACTGCAGTGCGACGTCCATCTCGGTGATCTCGACGAGCATCCCCCGGGATGCGAACCGCCGCATCTCGTCGGCGAACTGCTCGGGCGTCGGCATGAGGCTCGGCACGAGGGCGTGCACCTGGTAGCCGACCCCGTCGATCGGAACACCCTGGTCGCGCAGGCTCTGCGCGATCCACAGCAGCGTCGCCGCCTTCGGACCGCCCCGCTCGATGAGGTAATCGTTGATGAACAGCGCGGCGTCAGGATCCGCGGCGCGAGCGAACTCGAAGGCGAGTCGGATGTAGTCGGGCCCGATCCCCCGCAGCCAGATCGTGTCGCGGAGCGTGCCGTCGTCGGCGATCGCCTCGTTCACGACGTCCCACTGCGCGATCCGACCCCGGTACCGCCCGACGAGGGTCGTGATGTGATCCTCGAGGATCGCGATCAACTCGTCCCGCGTGTACGAGGCTCCGGTCAACCACGTCGGATTCTGCCGGTGCCAGACGAGCGTGTGCCCACGCACCCGCTGCCCGTGGGCCTCGGCGAAGTCGACGATCTCGTCGGCCGGTGCGAAGTTCCACGTGCCCGACCCCGGGTGGACCTCGACCCACTTCATGGCGTTCTCCGGCGTCACCGATGAGAACTGCGATGCGATGAGGGTCGCGTCCGCGGCACGGTCGAACTGCGGCGGCTCCACCGAGGTACCGAACACCCGGCCGTCCCGGAGATCCGCGAGGGACCGCAGGGTCGAGTCGGCCGGCACGGGCCGACAGGCCCCGATCAGGAGTGCGCCGACCGCCACGGCGATCGGGCCGATCCACCAGTGCCTCCGCATGGACCCCGAGCGTAGCGACACGCCGGCGTCACCGCCCCGCGGACCATGTCCGACCCCCACTGCATACTGGGGGTCCCATGCGACGAGAGGAGCCCACCATCACACCATCCACCCCCAACCGACCCACCATGCCCATCTTCTTCGACCCGTCCTTCAACGATGTGGCGATGACCTCCGACACCTTCATCAAGGCCGTGGCCCTGCAGGAGCACCTCCGGGCCGCCGATCTGGCCGGCCTCACCTTCTGCGCACCGAGAACGCTCACGGTCTCCGAGCTCTGCGAGGTGCACTCGCGGGCCTACGTCGAAGCGGTCGCCACGGGTGAACCCCGGTACCTCGCCGGCTCCAACGGACTCGGCTGGGACGCCGGGCTGCTCCACGCCGCTGCGACCTCGAGCGGCGGTGTCGCCGATGCGGTGCTGCACGTGCTCGAGCGCGGCGGCGTCGCCGGCTCCCTGTCCTCGGGCCTCCACCACGCCCGATACGAGGAGGGTGCCGGCTTCTGCACCTTCAACGGACTCGTCCTCGCGGCACGCCAGGCGCTGCGAGCAGCAGCTGCGCGTGTCCTCATCCTCGACCTGGACGCTCACTGCGGCGGCGGCACCGCCTCCCTCATCGAGGGCGTGACCGGCATCGAACAGGTCGACGTCTCGGTGAACCAGTACGACCGCTACCGCGACACCGAGCAGGCCACCTTGGTCATCTCCACCGGGGACACCTACCTCGACGACGTTGAGTCGGCGCTCTACGGCATCAGCGACCCGGACACCATCAGCGTCCTCCTGTACAACGCCGGCATGGACGTGCACGAGCATGCCGGCGGCGTCGATGGCGTGACCACCGAGGTCATCGCACAGCGCGAGTCGTTGGTGTTCTCGTGGGCGGCAGCACACGGGCTTCCCGTGGCCTGGGTCCCCGCCGGCGGCTACACGGGCCACGGACTCACCCTGGACGAGGTCTGCGCTCTCCACCGCCTGACCGCCGAGGCCGGCCTGGCGTCCATCACCACGGTGCCGTGAGGGCGCCGAACCCACGGATTCCGCCGGTTCGGCGGCCTTTCCTCATGTGGCGCGATTCAGTATCTTCTCGGTGAATCGTGCGAAGGGAGCCCTCGTGGACGATCGGAGCCACGCCACCCGGACGAGCGCTGACCGTGGGTCGCTCTGGCGATCGCGCTGGGCCATCATCGGAGCGTCGCTGGCCGTGACCTTCGGGGTCGGAGGCCTGACCTGGGTCGGCGCCTCCAACCCGCAGATCGTGGCGTCCAAGGTGAGCATCACCCCGTGTCGCATCATGGACACCCGCGCGGCCTCCACCGTCGGACCCCGCTCCACACCGCTGGGCACCAACACCACGCACACGATCCAGGTGACCGGCACGAACGGGAACTGCCGGATTCCCGGAGACGCCGCAGGCGTCCTGATGAACG
>JBEAXD010000189.1:0-3087 GCA_041159995.1 Actinomycetota bacterium
ACATCGACGTCTACACGGGCGGCTGATCGAGGGACCATCCCCTCGTCGGCTCCCCCCTCGGCCCCGCGGTGGCGGGGCCGAGTCGCGCCGGGCCGGGACCCCGAGCCGGCAGCGGACCACCTCGCTAGGGTGCGCCGCCATGGAGCCGATCGAACGCCTCGCCCACGAGTTCATCACCGCGACCGGCGACGGTGATCTCGAGACGGTGGCTGCGATGTACGCCCCCGACGCCGTCATCTGGATCAACGCCACCGGCACCGAGATGCCGGCCGCCGACGGCCTCGACGTGCTCGCAGCGCTGCACCGGCGCGCCGCGGCGGTGCGGTACGAGGTGCTCGAGGTGATCCCGACCGCAGAGGGCTACGTCCAACGCCACGTGCTCCACGTCACGGTGCCGGCTCGGGAGGACCGCCCCGCTCAGGAACTCGCGGTCCCCGCCTGCCTCGTGGTGCGGGTGCACGAGGGACGCATCACCCGACTCGACGAGTACCTCGATTCGGCGCAGATCGCCCCGCTCTTCGCCCGTTAGGCGAGTGCGTCCCGGATCGCGGGCAGCGCGACCGCGATCGCGACGGAACCGAGCAGCGCGAGGGCGACGATGCCCCGCTCGCCGGCCAGGATCGGCTCGTCGGTCCAGACGAACCGCCCGATGCCCTCGGTGTGCTCGGAGGTGTCGATCCGCAGTCGGGACCACCGCCCGTCCCGCCGGGCCGGCGGACGCCCGGTGACGCGCATCGCGAGGTTGCGGGACGGGAACTCGACCCCCACGTAGGACACGTAGGCGGCGAGGATCGTGATGGCGAGTGCGACGACGGTGAACGGCCAGGCCGCGTCGAGTACGGGCAGGTCGTCCCGTCGCCGGTCGAGCACGTCGATGATCGGCAGCTGCCACAGGTACACACCGAACGCGACCGTGCCGAACAGCACGATCGGCTTCCATGCGAGCAGCCGTCGGATCCCGCCCGGGCGCGGGCCCGGGATCGCGCCGGGCAGCACGAAGGCGAGTGCGGCGAGGATGGAGAGTTCATCGCGGATGAACAACGTCGTCGGCCCGATGACGAGCACGCCCGGCACCTCCGGCATCCCGGCTCGTCCCAGGGCCACGATCATGACCCCGACCACGAGCCAGGCCGCCCAGGGACGGCGGGCGAACGCTGCGACCACGCGGGGCACCCCGCCCCCGGTCTCGCGCCACGCGCAGACGACGGCGAGCGCCATGCCGAGCGCGAACATGTCGAGGTACGCCGGGAGCCACATGTTGAGGTTCGAGATCGGGAACCAGGTCCGGGACGGAGCCGCGGACGCGCCGACCACGAACAGGGCGACGTAACGCGTGACCACGCCGGCCACGATCATCGCCACGAGCACGATCACGTTGCCGCGGAGCACCGACGCCCGGTCACCGGACCGACCCAGCCGGGCCGCGACCGCGGCGAACCCGGGCATGAGCGCGTAGAACGCGACCTCGATCACGAGCGTCCACGCGACGACGAGCCCGAAGGACAGCACCCCGTAGGCCCGGTAGTTCTGGAGCAGGGCCACAGCCGTGAGGTAGTCCCCGGGCGACGGACGCGTGAACACCGCGACGCCGAGGACCATCGCTCCGGCGAGCGCGAACCAGTACCCGGGCATGATGCGCGCACCCCGACGGATCCAGAAGTCGACCGGGCGCGGACCCGGTCGACCGCGCAACCGGGCGAGCACGTACGGCCGGTACAGGAGGAATCCGGAGAGCATGAAGAAGATCGCGACGCCGAACCGGTCGAGCGCCGCGATGTGTCGGACGAGCACCGGCGGGAGCGTGCCGGGGTCGATGATGAGGATCGACATGCAGAGGTGGTACGCGATCACCGTCATCGCCGCGAGCGCCCGCACGCCATCGAGGCACGGGAACGAGGAGACCCGCCGGTCGATCGCGGGGGCGCTCCCGTCCGACCGATCCACCTCCGGCCTCGATCCCTCCACGGTGCCCGACACGAGGTCGAGCGTACCGGCGCCCCGACGGTGCGCCGACCGCCTAGGCCAGCGCTGCGAGGCGCTCGGCGACGTCCGCGAAGCCCGGGTCCTGCTTGCGGATCCGGTCGAAGCGCGCCCGCGCCGCCGGCAGGTTGCCACTGCGTTCCTCGAGGTCGGCGAGCGCGTACCAGAGCCGCAGGTGGTGGGCCATGACCCGCTTGATCCCGTCGGCCCGTCTGGCGAGCAGGGTGACCGCATCGCTGAGCCGACCCCGGTCGGCGAGCGATCCGGCCAGCACGATCCGGCCCTCCGTGACGAGTTCCGAGGACGGGGACTCCTCGCCGAGCTCGCGCCACCGCGCCTCGACCGTCTCGTGGTCACCGAGCGCCCGGTAGCAGTCCATGAGCACCGGGTGTTGGGTGACATCACCCGTCATCGAGAAGTACTCCTCGAGTTCGCGGGCCGCGTCTCGGAACTTCCCGTTGCGGTACAGCGCGAGCGCGTACAACTCCCGCACGCTCGGCGAGGACGGCATCTCCTCCCGCAGCGGTCGCATGATGCGCAGCGCGTCGCGGTCACGACCCTCGGCGAACGCGTCCGCACCGCGCATGAGCTCGTCGTAGTGACGGGCACCGCGACGGCCGCCGAGGCGCAGGATCTCGTCGCGCACGGCCTGGGGCCCGGGACGGCGTCGCCGTGAGGGCGTGCGGCGCGGCGGCACCTCGGCCGGCCGCTTCCCCCGTGCGGGCCGTGGCGCAGCCCCACCCTGCACACGCCGCAGCGAATCCCGCGGTGCACGCTCCTCGACCGGCTCGGACGCGACCGCGCGCTTCGGCTTCCGCGCCGGTCGCGGCGGAGGGACCTCGAGGGGGAACGAGGCGGCACGGCGACCGCCACGGGCGATGGCGCCCTCGGGACGCCCGGTCGTGCGGTTCGTCCCGCCGCCCATCTGCTTGCGGGGCTTCGGGGCGTCGCCGTCACGGCTCCGGTCCCGACCGGTGCCGTGGGCCGGAGCACCGCGTCCGGTGCTGCTCACTCCGGATCCCCGGGTGGACCCAGCCGCACGCTGTGGGGCACCGGCGGTCCGGGAACCCCCGGCGCCGGTGGCGCCGGCCTTCCGTGCACCGGCCG
>JBEAXD010000282.1:0-3933 GCA_041159995.1 Actinomycetota bacterium
GTGGTCGTGCTGCTCGTCGACGAGGTACTCGACGAGGTGGTGGTCGAGCGCCGCCGCCGACGCCGCGGGTCGTTCGTCGTGGTGGTGGGCTCGTCGCCGACGCCCGGCTCGCGGCCCACCGGGGACGGGAACAGGATGCGGCGGCCCGCCAGGACCGGGTTCGCGGGCTGCGGGTCGACGTAGCCGTACGCGTAGTGGGAGCCCTGCCACGAGTAGCCGAGGATGAAGCGGGGCTGCCGGGCCGCCGCGTTCGGTCCGGTGACCTCCGGCAGGAGCACCGCCCACCCCTGCGCGCCGGTCTGGGTGATCTGCGGGTACACCGCCGGTTCGATGAGGGGCACGCTCGAGTTCTCGCGCACCCACTCGTCGATGAGCTTCGGCACGGTGACGCTCGAGGTCGTGCCGTCCTCGGTCGTCGTGTCGGAGAGGAACGTCGCCAACTCGCGGCGGGTCAACTTGCGGGGGCCGGCGCCGGAGCGCCGCGGGGTCGCGCTCGGAGTCGCGTTGCTCGCCGCGAGGGGCACCGTCGTGGTGGTCGTGGTCGGCGCCGTGCCCTCGAGGTTCGAGGTCTGCTCCACCGACGGCACGAAGCCGTAGGGGTAGGCGGGGAACCAGTTGCCGGTCAGGGAGAGGCCGGCGACGAAGAACTGCGTGCACGGGCGGGAGGTCCCGGCGCTCGTGGCCGCGTAGGCCGATGCGGTGCGCACGACCGGCGCCGCCCAGACCACGCCCGCGGCGACCGCGGAGCGCGCGAGGAGTTGGCGGCGCGAGACCCCACTGTTCGCCGACGACTTCGGCTCGGATTCCACCAGTTCCCCCATGACGCTTCGGGGCGAAGGTACCACCCTCTGCGCGATTCCTCTAGGGGCAGATCGGCCCGTTCGCGCCGACGGTGAGGGCGCGTACTGGGTCCTTCGGCCCAGTCGCGGGGTCGCCCCGTCGCCCGGGGATCGGCTCCGCCGACGGCTCACGGCTCGTCGCAGAACCAGGCCTTGCCGACCGAGGGCTTCGAGAGGATCGGGTCCCGCAGGTCGGACTTGTCGATGAGCACCCCGGCCGGACACGCGAGGCGGGTGCCGTCGGGCAGCGTGAGGTCGACCCACAGCGGGTCGCGTGCGCTCACGAACACGAAGGGCGCCGAGCCCGAGACGGTCCGGAACCGCCCGCCCTCGGTGCCGACCCGCACCTTCGTGGTGCCCTTCGGCGCCACGAACGCGACGAACCCGTAGGGCGCGCTGCGCGCGTTCGACTGCACGAACCACGGCTGGTCCGCCGCATCGGCGTCGGCCGCCGGCGCGAACGAGCAGCGCGCGCCGTCGGGCCCGTTCGCGCCGGCCGCCTTCGCGCCGGGCTTCGCGTCGAACCGCCAGCACACGGTGCCGTTCGTTCCGGGGGCGCGCCGCAGCCGCCAGGTGACCCGTCGACCGTCGACCTCGGTGGTGCCGGAGTGCACGGTGCGGTACGGGCCGGTCGGCGCGAACGAGGTCGTCGGGGTCGCGCCGCTCGCCCCGGTCGGCGCGGGCGCGACGACCCCGGTCGGTTCGGCGCCGGCGGGCGTCGCCGCGAGGCCCGCCGCGAGGGCGAGTCCGGCGGCCAGCGCACGGCGGGTGCGCCGGTGGGTGCGCAGGGCGATCGGCATGCCCCGGATTCTCGCGCGCGCCGCCGGGGCGCGGGTCGCGGTCGACGGCCGCGCCCGCGGCGGTACGCTCACGCCCCGCACCGAGCGGGATCCGACCCGGGGGAGACAGCGATGCGACACGACGCGCGGACGGTGGTCCGACGGACGGCCGGGCGGGTGCTCGCCACCACCGTGCTCATCGGGGCGGTCGCCGCGTGCGGCGGCGGGGACACCGCGTCGAGGACCCTGCAGCCGCTGCCCGCCGAGTGGAGCGCGAGTGGGCAGCGCACGGTGGAGCGCGTGGCGCGCGAGATCCGGGCCGGCGACGCCGAGGTGTGCCGGCCGGTGTCCTTCCTCAACCCGGCGAGCCTCGGACCGGCCCGCGAGCGGTACGGCTGGCTCATCGCGCCCGAGGCGCTCGCCAACTGCAACTTCGAACCGGGCGAGGATTCCGAGGTGCTCGAGATCGGCGCGTTCCGCACCGCGGCCGACCGCGACGCGTTCGTGGACGAGCGCACCCGCGGCATCTGCCGTCGTGCCGCCGCGGTCGCAGCCGAGGTCCCGCCGTTCGCGTGGGTCACGGGTGACGCCTGGAGCGTGCAGGCCGACTCGCGGGCCAGCGCGCGCCGCATCGCGCGCGCCACGGGGGGCGAGGCCGACGTGCGCACCTGCGACCTCGACGACACGCTCGGCTGGACCCGCGAGGGGGTGCGCACGGTGCGCGCCATCGTCTCGCGGGCCAGCGGCGCGGTGCCCTGCTCCGGGTTCGGCCTGGTCGATCGCGAGACGGTCGTCGACGGCACCGAGGGCCTCGCCACGCCCGCCGCGCTCGGCACCTGCGCGATCTCGGTCTCCTCCGGCGCGAGCGGTGCGACCGGCGCGGTGCCCGATGCCGTCGTGCTCGTCGCCGCGTTCGACGGCGAGTCGCAGTCCCGCGCCGAGTTCCTCGAGGACGCGCTCACCGGCGCGTCGGTCTGCGCCCGGCCCGCCTCCGCGGTGGTCGGCACGCTCGAGGGCGGCCTCGACTGGGCCATGGTCGTGCCGACCGAGTACGCCGAGGCGACGGCCGCCGCCGCGCTCGGCACCGTCGGGCGATCCTGCGGCTGACCCGACGGCGCGCAATGCGCGCGGCGCGGGTGTCGTCGCCGGGCCTGCGCCTGGGTCCTCCGACCCACCTCCGGCGGGTTCGCGGGGTTCCCGAGCCCGGTGCGCGGTCGGCCGAACGCCACCGGCGTTCACGGCCACGCATCGTGGGATCAACCCCTTGACGCTCCCACGACGAGTGGTGATACTGCGTCTCGACCGCCTCGGGAGGGGTCCACGGATACGGGCAAGTTCCGTGACCCCTGTCACCCCGGGAACGGCAGGATGACGACTTGGGGGGAGGGCGCACACCATGCGTCTACGGAGTCCACGTCCGTCGGAACTGCTTGTCTCGAAGCCGGTGGTGCGGTCGCAGCCGGCAACCGTCATGACAAGGAGACACACGTGAACCTCAAGACCCGCATCCTCGGGGTCTCGGCCGGTGTGGCGCTCGCGGTCGGCCTGGCCGGTCCCGCGTTCGCCGGTGCGCCGGTCGTTTCCACCGGCGAGACCGCGTACGACCAGGGCTCGATGTCGAGCCGCGGTTCGTGCTCGACCATCGCGATCGGCACGATCCTCGACGCCGCCAAGCTCAACGGCCTCGGTGCCACTGAGCAGGCCCTGACCTCGTCGTCCAAGGGGTACGCCCGCAACTCGACCGACGCCGCCGCCCTCCGGGTCGGCGAGTGCGCGGTGCGCACGAGCGCCGGCTTCTCGGGCGGCACCGCCACGGGCTTCGGTGACTACGTCATCAAGTACGTCGCCAAGTTCGGCACGAAGCTGACCTCGACGGCCACCGACTGCAACTCGACCGAGGCCGACACGCCCGACACCGACGAGCGCCCGCTCGCCGGCAAGATGAGCATCGGCTTCACGGACCTCACCAAGACGGACGCCTACATCCGGGTCCAGGGCTTCGACACGGAGGCCGCCGACAAGGTGTGGCTCACCGGTATCGTCGCCAAGGGTGAGGGCGTCGGCGCCACCATCGGTGGCAACGTCTGGTTCAACCCGGCGTACAAGGCCAAGGGTGCCACGGGCCTCTTCTACGGCGACACCGTGGTCGACGATGTGAAGACGACCACCATCGACGAGTCGGCGCTGTACGGAGACGCGTCAAAGGTGATCGCAAGTGGCTACGCCACGAGCGTGCTCTTCACGATCGGTGAGGCCGTCGGCTGCTCCGACGGCGGCGTCACGCCGATCGGTGCGAGCTACGGCGTTCCCGGCCT
>JBEAXD010000288.1:0-5320 GCA_041159995.1 Actinomycetota bacterium
AGCTCGCCGTGGCCGCCGCGCTCCGGGCCGCCACCGGTCGGGTCCGCCTGCTCGGACGCGTCCTCGCACTCCCCGGGATCCGATCCCTCGCCGGACCCGGCTACTCGATCGTCGCCCGGAACCGCCACCGCCTGCCCGGATCCAGCCCGGCCTGCGCGCACACCCCGGAGATCGCCGAGGGTTGACGGTGGCCACGGCTACCGTCGGCGCGTGAGCTCGAACCCCGGCAGCGGCTCGACCGGTCCGCCCCGCTCCGCGACGGTCGGGGTCGCGACCGCCGCGAGCGCCGCTGTGCTCTGGGGCCTCGGCACCGTGGCCTCCCACGTGGTGCTCGAACGCGGCGTATCGGTGGCCGCGTTCACCCTCATCGAGATCGGCACGAGCGTGGTGTTCCTCGCCGTCATGTGCCGGATCCTGCGCACCGGATGGTTGTCGCCGCGCGAGCACTGGCGCATCGGACTGCTCGGCGTCCTCGAGCCGGGCCTGACCTACCTCGTCATGAACTGGGGGATCGCCCACACCTCGGTGACGCACGCGTCGCTCATCGGCGCGACCGAGCCCCTCATGATCGCGCTGCTCGCGTGGGTGCTCATCCGATCACCACTGCCGGTCCGGCTGTTCCTGCCCATGGGCACGGCGCTCATCGGGACGATCCTCGTCGTGACCGTGAATGCCGACTCGAGTGGGGCCACCTGGCTCGGGGACGCGGCGGTCGCACTCGGGTTCGTCTTCGCGTCGCTCTACGCGGTCGGCAGCAGTCGGTTCGTCGCCGACCACCCTCCCCTCGCGGTCACGTTCCTCCAGCAACTCTGCGCGTACGCCGTGATCGCGCCGCCCCTGCTCATCATCACCGCCATCGGCGGCGTCGGGACCGCCGACCTCGGCACCACGTGGATCGCGGTGCCGATCATCGGGATCGCCTCCTCGTCGGTCACCTTCTGGCTCTACCTCACCTCACTGCGCCACGTGAGCCCTGGGACGACCGCACAGTTCCTCGCGCTCATCCCGGTCACCGGGTTCCTCGGCGCCGTGTTCATCCTCGGCGAGGAGACCTCGACCCCCGCCTTCATCGGGGCGGCGATCGTCCTCGTCTCGCTGGTGACGATCGCGCGCATGGAGCACCGGGCCGAGATCGAGGCGTACGCCGAGGCCTGAGCCGCCGCGCTCAGGCGTCGGGGCACCAGTTGCCATGGAACCCCGCCGGCACCCGCGCGGGCAGGTGCACGGTGGCGACGGGATCCCCGGTGATGTCCTGCGCATCGAGCACGACGAGGTCCGAACGGTCCGCCGCACGGTCCAACCGCAGGGCCATCACCCAGCCGTCGTCCTCGGCCGCAGCGGCATCGCGGGGGATGAACACCGCCTCGCCGAAGCCGAAGCCCGCCCCCTCGTCGCGCACGATCGAGGTGCCCGCCTCGAGGTCGTACCGGACGATGGCGCGCTGCTCGAATCCGTTCTGGAGGCCGGCCGCGTAACCGTACCGGTGCGGCAGACCGACGAGCCGTTCGTCGACCCGGGGGAACTCGATGGACCGGTCGTCGAGGCGGGTGATGTCGGTCCGCCCGGTCACCGGATCGGCGATCCAACGCTCGAGCACCGACGCGCCCTCGTTCGGCCCGCGCTGATCGGTGGCGAACATGCGCGGGTGGCGCACGACGTCGAGCAGGACACGACCGTCGGGCAGATCGTGGGCGTTGAGCGGGTGGAACACGTAGCAGGAGTCCGTCTCGCACCACCTGATGTCCTCGGCCGAGCCTTCGCGCGGGAGGAGTCCCACCCGGGGCACGTAGCCCTCGTCCCACCGGTACGGGAAGGGCGAGCCGCCGGCCGCAGCCTCCATGTCGAACGTGCACGGCAGGTCGTAGACCACTGCGTACCGTTCGGTGAGGGACATGTCGTGGATCATCGGACCACCGGGCAGCGGAATGTCGACGGTGCGCCGTACGTGGGCATCGGTGTCGACCACGAGGTACTGCACCCGGTTCCCCCAGCCCCAGTAGTAGACGACGGCATGCAGTTCGCCGGTGTGCGGGTCGCGCTTCGGATGGGCGGTGAAGGCGTGGGGCAACGTGCCGTCGAACGAGGAGGCCCGGACGGTGCCGAGGTCGTACGAGAGTTCGACCGGTGGACTCCCGGCCTCCACGATGGCCCAGGTTCGCCCGGCGTGCGCGATGACGTTCGTGTTCGCGCTGGAGGCCTGATGATCGTCGGGCCACTGGCTCGGACACGGCTCGCCACCGAGCACCGAGGTCACGTCGGCGGTCCGCACGTACCGGTTCCGGTACCACTCCGCCCGCCCGTCGCGCAGGCGGATCCCATGGACCATCCCGCTGCCGAGGAACCAGTGGTGGCGGGACTCATCGACCGCGCCGACCGGGTTCGGGCCGTTGCGCAGGTAGCGACCGTCGAGCTCGACGGGCAGGGTGCCCGTGACCTCGAGGTCCACGGCAGTGAGCTCCTCCCGCACCGGCGCGAACTCGCCGTGCAGGAACGGGTGGGCGGTCGCAGTCATGCGCTCCTCCGGTTCGGGGTCACTCCCATCGTGGCCGCCGATGGTGCTGCGGTCAACCGGCGGCGGCGGGCCCGCCGAGCACCGCTCGTTGGATGCGCCGACTCGTCACGAACCCGAGCAATCCGACGATCGCGACGAACCCGAGTGAGGTCCTCAGCGCCCGGATCTGGGCCGACTCGTACGCGGCGATGAGCGGCTCCCGGTCGTCCCGGGGCACCCCGGCATCCTCGAGTGCCCGTTCGGCCTCCTCGGTCGAGATGAACGCGACGCCGTTCGAGGTCGTCGCCTCCACCTGATCCTTGACCTCAGCCGAGATCACCTCGGAGGCCCGCACCGTGGTCGAGAACGACAGGGCGAGGCCGGACAGCAGGATCGCGCCGATCACCGCGGTGCCGAGCGACGCGCCGATGTTCTGCGCGGTGCCCTGGAGACCACCGACCTCGTTGCTCCGTGTCGCATCGACGGAGGATTGCAGCACGTTCCCGATCTGCGAGAGACACAGCCCGAGTCCCAGACCGATCACGGCCATCGACATCGCGAACGGGACGCGGTCGAGCCGCAGATCGATGGTCCCGACGCAGCCCAGGATCCCGAGGACCACCACGGCGACGCCGGCCCGCACGAGGACGCGCGGGGCGAACCGATTCGCGAGTGCCGCACCCGCGAACGAGGCGAAGAACAGCGCGATGGACAGCGGGAGGATGCGCAGCCCGGCACCGAGCGCATCGAGGCCCAGCACGATCTGGAGGTACAACGGCAGCACGAAGAACACCCCGCCGATGACGAACTGCTGCACGGTGAGGGTGGCGAGTCCGTCGGCGAGCGATCCGATGCGCAGCACGGCCGGATCGAGCAGCGCGTCGCCGCGGCCGACGGCCCGACCCTCCCACGCGAGGAAGCCCCAGAGCACGAAGAGTCCGGCGATGACGAACGGGATCGTCGGTGAGAACCCGAGCACCTCGAAGGGCACCGATCGGGGCTGGACCCAACCCCACTGGCCCGCCTTGACCAGCGAGATGACGATCGTCCCGAACCCCAATGCGGAGAGCGCAACGCCCACGAGGTCGAAACGGCCCTCCACCGCCGGGCGCGGTCCGGCCGCGATCCGACGCGACACGGCGATCACCGCGAGGCAGATCACCACTTCACAGGCGAACACGTAGCGCCAGGACAGGTAGGTCGTCATGTACCCGCCGATGACCGGACCGGCCGCGGCGGCGGCGCCTGCGACGCCACCGAGCAGACCGAACGCGAGGGCACGGTCACGGCCCGAGTAGTTCGAGGCGGTGAGCGCCGCGATCGCCGGGATCACCAGCACTGCGCCGAGCCCCTCGATCACCGACCAGCCGACGAACAGCATCGCGAAGTTCGCGGCCAGCGCCGTCATGCCGGAACCGATCGCGTAGATGACGAGCCCGATCCGGAAGGTCCGCAGACGACCCAGGCGGTTGCCGAGGCCTGCGCCGGCCAGCATGAACGCGGCCATGACGAGCGTGAAGCACGCGATCGCCATCTGCATGTCCGGGATCGTGGTGTCGAGGTCCTCCACCACGGTGCTGATGGAGACGTTCATCACCGTGCTGTCGAGCACCATGACGAACTGCGCGGCCGCGAGCACCAGCATCGGGAACCAGTGCGCGAGGCCCGAGGGCCGCGGGGTCGTTGTGGTCGCGGTCACGGTGCCGGAGTCAACCACGCCGGCAGTGCACTCGGATCGAGCGAGGACCAGATCGCGGCCAATGCCGTATTCGAGTCGGCGTAACGCTGCCCGACCGCCGGATCGAGGGTCCACTCCACCTTCGGGATCGCCCGCCCGTTCACCCGGTAGTAGGCGGCGCGCATGCGGGTCTTGAGGTCGGGGTGTCGACGCAGGAACGGCTCGAGTCGCCGGTTGAACGCGAGCGCGAACCGCTGCAGGCCCCTGCCCCGGTACAGCACCGACGGATTCTCATGCGGGAGCTCCATCCCCGCGAACGGTTCCGGATCGATGCCGAGCCACGCCGCGAGTCCCATCAGGACCTCATCGGTTCGGGCCACGAGGTCCTCGAACGCCACGAACCGGACATCGAAGGCATCGATCCATGCGGGTGTGAAGCGTGCGTACTCGCCGCCGATCACTCCGAGCCAGGGATCGGCGGCGCGGTCGGTGAGGGACGACTCCCCGATGGTCGCCGAACGAGCGACGTACTCCTCCATCGTCATCTCGATCGGGATCCGCAGGCGGGCCTGCTGGGCCCGGTAGTACGAACGGAGGCGCCCGACCGGTTCACGGACCGTGAACAGCACCTTGGGTGCGCCGAGGGTGTTGCGGATCGCACCGATGACCGGCGCACCCCCGTACACGTATGCGGGCGTCGACTCCATGCGCACCACCGACGAGTCGGTGCCCTCGAACAGCGCCGCGTACTCCCCGACCGAGCCCATCGCCTCGCCGTACCGAGCGGGCAGGAAGTACTCGGTCTCCTTCACGCTCGACGCGCCGACCTGCGGGTGCCGGGCGAGGAGCGTGAAGAGTGAGGTCGTCCCCGTCTTCGGGAACCCTGCGAGCAGGAGGTTCGGGAGCAGATCGACCACGACGGCGACGCTAGTCCCGGCTACCCGAGGCACCGCGCGACCGCCGCCGCGTAGCGATCGGCCGCGCCCACCGATTCGGCGAGGAACAGGGACGGCTCGTTCGCCTCGACCTCGAGCACGAGCGGTCGGCCGGCATCGTCCTCGATGAGGTCGATGCGCACGTAGGTCGGCGCAGCGTCGAACGGCAGGACTTCGAGCACCCGCCGGGCCACCGCGAGTTCGGCCGCGGTGGCG